>DAMAFT010000047.1:0-12577 GCA_031995805.1 Massilia sp. | reverse complement strand
CGGTGCCCAGCTTGGTGCGCGCGAAGATGATCATGCCGTCGAACGGCTCGGCCTCCAGGATGCGCGTGAGCGCGTCGAGCTTCTGCATGCCGGCCACCAGCCAGTAGCGCTGGGTGATGTTGGTGGCGGTGGTGGTCTTGGACGCCACCGTGACTTCGCGCGGGTCTTTCAGGTAGGTCTTGGCGATGCGCTTGACCGGCGCCGGCATGGTGGCCGAGAACAGCGCGGTCTGGCGTCCTTCCGGGGTCTGCTGCAGGATGTGCTCGACGTCGTCGATGAAGCCCATGCGCAGCATCTCGTCGGCCTCGTCCAGCACCAGCGTCTTCAGCTGCGACAGGTCGAGCGAACCCTTCTCGATGTGGTCGATCACGCGGCCCGGCGTGCCGACGACGACCTGCACGCCGCGGCGCAGCGCCGACAGTTGCGGGCCGTAGCTCTGGCCGCCGTAGATCGGCAGCACGTGGAAGTTCTTCATGTGCGCGGCATAGCTCTGGAAGGCTTCGGCGACCTGGATCGCCAGCTCGCGCGTCGGCGCCAGCACCAGCACCTGCACGGCCGGGTTCTTGACGTCGACGTTGGCCAGCGCCGGCAGGGCGAAGGCGGCTGTCTTGCCGGTACCGGTCTGCGCCTGCCCCAGCACGTCGCGTCCCTCCATCAGCAGCGGAATGGTGGCCGCCTGGATCGGCGACGGGGTTTCGTAGCCGACGTCCTTGAGCGCCTTGAGGATGGGCGCGGGAATATTCAGGTCGGCAAACGTCTGGAGCGGGGTGTCAAGCATGGAGGGAAATCTCTTAGAAAATCGAAAGCAAACCTGCAGTTTACTCTGTCGCGGGCAAGATGCCGTGATTATTTGCTTGTCCCCTCCCCGAAAACGTCGTCCCCGCGCAGGCGGGGACGACGGCGCGCCTACCTGGCGGCGCCGGCCACCGCCGCCACGAACTCCTTATGCGACGGCATCACCTCGACGCACTTGCCCACCACGCGCTCGGTATTGCCGAGGAAATCGGCCAGTTGCGCATCGTCGAGCAGGCCGGCCAGCGGGTGCGCCGCGCGCGGGCGGATGCCCTGGCCGTGCAGCACCTGCTGCCAGCCGATCTCGGTAAACAATTCGTTGTTTTCCCGCACAACCCGGCCGTGCGACTTGAACATGTCGATCTTGCGGCGCAGCGATTCCGGCACCTCCATCGTGCGCACGTGGTTCCAGAACGGCGTGTCGGCGCGTTCGGTCGCGTGGTAGTGCAGGATGATGAAGTCGCGGATGCGCTCGATCTCGAAGTCGCCCTGGCGGTTGTATTCGTCGATGTCGGCGGCGTCGAAGCCGGCGTCCGGGAACAGGCTGATCAGGCGCTGGATGCCCGACTGGATCAGGTAGATCGAGGTCGATTCCAGCGGTTCCAGGAAGCCCGAGGACAGGCCGATCGCCACCACGTTCCCGTTCCAGGCCTGTTTCCTGCGCCCGGCCGTGAAGCGCAGCAACCGGGGCTCGGCCAGCGGCTTGCCGTCCAGGCTCTGCATCAGGATGGCCGCGGCCTCGTCGTCGCTCATGTGGCGGCTGGAATACACGTGGCCGTTTCCGGTGCGGTGCTGCAGGCCGATGCGCCACTGCCAGCCGGCCGGGCGCGCCGTGGCGCGGGTGTACGGCAGCAGGTCGGCCGCCAGCTCGCACGGCACGGCCCAGGCGCGGTCGCAGGGCAGCCAGTGGCTCCAGTCCTCGAAGCCGGTCTGCAGCGCTCCTTCGATCAGCAGGCCGCGGAAGCCCGAGCAGTCGACGAACAGGTCGCCCTGGATGACGTCGCCGTTTTCCATCACCACCGACTCGACGTGGCCGCCGCCCGCGCGCTGGCGGACTTCGACGATCCTGCCCTCGGTGCGCACCACGCCGTGCGCCTCGGCGTACTTGCGCAGGTAGCGCGCATACAGGCCGGCGTCGAGGTGGAAGGCGTAGACGATGTCGGACAGCGGCGAATCCTTCACCTCGTCGGTCGGGCGCATGAACTTCGACGCCTTCGCCGCCAGGCGGTTGATCGAATAGCGTTCCAGGTCCGGCGCCCTGCCCTGCAGGTGCGCGCGCAGCCAGTAGTGGAAGAACTCGACGGTGCCGAGGTCGCGGCCGAACTTGCCGAAGCCGTGCATGTAGCGCTCGCCCACGCGGCCCCAGTCCTCGAACTCGATGCCGAGCTTGAAGGTGGCCTTGGTCTCGCGCACGAACTCGTCCTCGTTGATGCCGAGGACGCTGTTGAACAGGCGGATCATCGGGATCGTCGATTCGCCGACGCCGATGGTGGAGATCTCGTCCGACTCGACGAGGCGGATGCGGTACTTGTTCTGCAGCAGGCGCGAAAGCGCGGCCGCGGTCATCCAGCCGGCGGTGCCGCCGCCGACGATGACGATATCCTGGAGGGGTGTCTGGGTCATGGTGTGGAGAGAATATATCAATACGAAAAAGCCCCTCAACCGGAAACCGGTGGAGGGGCTTTCGTTGTCGGCTCACGCCAACACGTACGTTACAGCTTGTAGTTCAGGCCGATCATGACGGTGCGGCCGAAGCGCTTGTCTTCGATCACGTTGTCCTTGGTCTTGCGATAGCGCATGTACGGCGCATCGTTGACGTTGTTCATCTCGACCAGCAGCGACAGGCCCTTCATGGCGCCGGTCTGGAACTCGTAGCCGAACTGCAGGTCGACAACCTTGTCGCCCTGGAAGTAGGTCAGCTCGCGGTCGCCGGTGTTGGTCGACACTTCGCCGATGAAGTCCGAGCGATAGCGTTCGGCCACGCGCGCCGAGAAGCCGTTCTTCTCGTAGTACACGGTCAGGCTGGCCGCGCGCTTCGACAGGCCCGGCAGCATCATCGAACCGGAACCGCCGTTGGTGGTATCCGGCAGCGAGACCTTGCTGCTGTTCTGGGCGACGTTGGCCACGACGCCGAAGCCGTCCAGGTAGCGGGTGACCAGGTTGAACGGCATCGACGCCGCCAGTTCCACGCCCTTCATGTTGCCGCCCGAACCGTTCACCGGCGAGGTGAAGATACCGACGTTGGTCGGCGCCTGGTACGACGTCGGCAGCAGCAGCGGGGTGAAGTCGAACGTGCGGCCCGAGTTGATGATGTAGGTGTCGAGCTTTTTATAGAACAGCGCGGCGCTGACGTAGGCCTTGCTTTCCCAGTACTTCTCGTACGCCAGGTCGATCGACTTGGCGCGGAACGGCTTCAGTTGCGGGTTGCCGCCGTCGCCGGTGAACTGGCCGCGGGTCTGGTCGAAGCTGAAGCTGCTCGAGGCGCGCATGTCGTTCAGGTTCGGGCGGGCCATGATCTTGGCCAGCGAGAAGCGCAGCGACTGCTGGTTGCCGAGGTCGCCGATCAGGTTCAGGCTCGGCAGCACGTCGTTGTAGCTGGTGCCGTCGGTGTAGTTGCCGGTCGGGCGGGTGTTCTCGTTGGCGCCGCCGTTCTCGTCGACCGAGAATGCGGTCGATTCCTGCTGCGTATGCACCACTTGCAGGCCCAGCGCGCCGCGCACCGGCATGAAGCCGATCTTGCTGTCGATGTTCAGCTTGGCGAAGGCGGTCGACACCTTCTCCGAGACGATCCAGTCCTTGTTGTAGATGTCCGGGTGCAGCTTGGCCTTCAGGTCGTACACCGAGCCCAGGTTGGCGACCGGGTCGAACGTCATCATCGGGATGCCGCTGGCGCCGGCGATGGCGGGAGCGGAGCCGGCCGGGAAGGCGACCGATGCCAGGCGATCGGTGGTGCCCTTGATCGACAGCAGGTTCTCGGTGTAGTCGCGGGTCTTCGAGCGGTTGGTGACGTTGGCGCCGAAGGTGACCTTGTTGAACCACTTGTTGTCGAGGTCGCGGGTCAGGTCGAAGCGCAGCGCGCCCAGCTTGTCGTAGTTGTGCGGGAACTTGACGTAGCCGGCCTGGATGTCGGCGCCGCCCCAGCCCTGCGGGTCGGTCAGGCGCGCGGTGGCCGGATCGCCGTAGTTCAGCTTGGTGGTGAAGGCCTGGCTGCCGGCGGTGAAGCCGACGGTGTCGAAGCCGTTGCCGCTGCCGTAGGTCTCGACGTTGACGCCGTTGCGCTCGGCCGAGTTCCACGACAGGTCGAGGTTGGCGTTCCAGTCGTCGTTCAGTTTCAGCTTGTGGTTCCAGCCGATCGACTTCGAGGTGTCGCTGAAGCTGACGGCGTCGTTGCGCAGCACGGCGCGCACGTTGGTGAACTGGCCCGAGGTGACGGTATTGCCCGACAGCGTGGCGTTGATCAGCTGGCCCGGCTGGTCGTAGGCATTGTTGGTCGAGTCCGACAGCGGCATCTGGATGCCGTGGCTGCGGGTGGCGCGGTCGTACTTCGAGTAGAACAGGTCCAGGGTGCTCGAGTAGTCGCGGTTCGGACGGAACTGCACGACGCCCATCAGGCCGTTGCGGGCCTGCGAGTAGGTCTCGCTGAACGACTCCATGCCGGTGTACGGGATGTTGACGCCCTGGCCGTTGTAGGTGGTGGTGCCGTTGCCCCACGAGCCGAAGCGGGTGGTCTCGCCGCTCACGCCCTGCAGGCGGGTGAAGCCGAAGGCGATGCCGATGCGGCGGTCCGCGAACTGGTCGATGTACGAGAAGGTGTAGCGGTTGCCGTGGCCTTTCGAATCCATGCCCAGGCCGCTCTTCTCGCGGCGGTAGTTGGCCGCCACGGTGCGGTCCTTGAAGTCCAGCGGACGCACGGTCTGCATGTCGATGGTGCCCGACAGGCCCTGGCCGACCAGGCCGGCGTCCGGGGTCTTGTACACGACCACGCCGGACAGCATCTCGCCCGGGTACTGGTCGAATTCGACGTTGCGGTTGTCGCCGACGGACACCTGCTCGCGGCCGTTCAGCAGGCCGGTCGAGAAGGCCGGCGACATGCCGCGGATCGAGATGACCGAGGCGTTGCCGTGCTCGTCGCGCTGGGCGGTCAGGCCCGGCAGGCGCGAGATCGATTCGGCGATCGACTGGTCCGGCAGCTTGCCGATGTCTTCAGCGGAAATCGCCTCGACGATGGAATCGTTGTTCTTCTTGACCGAGATCGCGGCCTCGATACCGCGGCGGATACCCGTCACGCGCACGGTCGAGACGCCCGAATTGGTCGGACCGGCCGCGGCCGCCGCCTCGGTATTGGCGTTGGTCGTGTTGGCCGGGGTATTGGTGGTGGTTTCCTGCGCGTAGGCGGCGTGGGTTGCCAGTGCCATGAAGATGGCGCAACCGGCAGCGACCGGGTTCAGCGGAAATGCGGTGGTGCCCGGCACGGTGCGCGCCGAGCGCTTGCTTGCGAAAAGGTTCATGTGTCCCCTCAAATCGTACAGAACTATGTTTTTGTCCCGAAACACCGGCCGGAAGCCAACTACCCGGGAACCCGAAGCAAACGTTCTTATTAGACGTTCTGTCAAGGATTCTGTATTAAAACTAGATGCACTGTCAACGTGAGTTCCGCTCGACTACTTGAATGTAGGGTTTTTACGCAAATCTCTCGATTTAGCCCCTGCAATCGTTGTATTTGGGCTACAAAGCCCACATACCTACCCTGTAGTCGTACTACAAACCCCTTGCTGAGCACCAATTTTGTCTCTTTTGCACAATTTTGGTGCGAAAACACGTAGTAGATTTACGTAAGTGGCTCCAATCGATGTAGTGAGCTTGTTTTTCCTCACGAAAATGCGTAGGAAAACTAGAGATCGTGTCGTCTCCGCGTTTGCTGACACATCATCGCTGTAGTATTCTCGGGGCAACAATAGAAAACAGGCATGTTTTCCTGCCGGTCCAGATGGTCGGGATCGATGTAGTTACGCTACGCCCGCAGGGACGCCGCCATCCTCCGGAGACGCCATCCATGAAACAGACCCTCGCCAGCCTGCTGGTCGGCAGCGCCCTGCTTGCCGCCGCCACCGCCCACGCCCAGGCAACCTCCCAGGCAACCTCCCAGGCGGCGGCCCTGCCGCCGGCCGGCGCCCAGGCCGCCCGAACCGTCGCCATCGACCACATGGAGCCGCCGTTCTGGTGGGCCGGCATGCGCGACAAACGCCTGCAGCTGATGGTGCACGGGCGCGGCATCGCCGACCTGGAGCCGGCGCTGGACTATCCGGGCGTGCGCATCGCCCGGGTCACGCGCGTGGCCAACCGCAACTACCTGTTCCTCGACCTCGAGCTGGCCGCCGACACCAAGCCGGGCAGCTTCGCCATCGACCTGCGCGGCAACGGCCGCAGCGCCAGCTATACCTACCGCCTGCTCGAGCGCGAACCGGGTTCGGCGGCGCGCCGCGGTTTCGATACCAAGGATGCGATCTACCAGCTGATGCCGGACCGCTTCGCCAACGGCGACCCGTCCAACGACAGCGTGGACGGCCTGCCCGACCGCCTCGACCGCAAGCTGGGCCATGGCCGCCATGGCGGCGACATCCAGGGCATGATCGACCACCTCGACTACATCGCCGGCCTGGGCTTCACCCAGCTGTGGCCGACGCCGCTGGTCGAGAACGACATGAAGGCGGCGTCCTACCACGGCTATGCCGCCACGGATCATTACCGGATCGACCCGCGCTACGGCAGCAACGAGGACTTCGTGCGCCTGTCGCGCGAGGCGAAAAAGCATGGCATCGGCCTGATCCAGGACGTGGTGCTGTCGCATATCGGCATCAACCACTGGTGGATGAAGGACATGCCGACGCCGGACTGGATCAACCACGGCGGCAAGTTCGTCCCGACCATGCACCACCGCACCGCCGTGCAGGATCCGTACGCGTCGAAGGAAGACGCGGAGAACTTCACCACCGGCTGGTTCTCGCCCGGCATGCCGGACATGAACCAGACCAATCCGCTGGTGGCGAACTACCTCATCCAGAACAATATCTGGTGGATCGAGTACGCCGGCCTGTCCGGCCTGCGCATCGACACCTTCGGCTATTCGGACGGCGCCTTCCTGACCGAGTACACGAAGCGCCTGATGGCCGAGTACCCGCACCTGAACATGGTGGGCGAGGAATGGAGCAAGCTGCCGCCCGTGGTCGCGCACTGGCAGCGCGGCAAGGCCAACGCCGACGGCTATGTCAGCTCGATGCCGAGCCTGATGGACTTCCCGCTGACGGAAGCGATGCGCACGGCGCTGGCCAACCAGAAGGGCGAGAACATCTTCAACGACGTCTACGAGACGCTGTCGCTGGACTACCTGTACCCGGACCCGCGGCGCCTGGTCCTGTTCGAGGGCAACCACGACATGGCGCGCCTGTACAGCGTCGTGAACGAAGACCTGGCGCGCTGGAAGATGGACCTCGCCTTCATCATGACGATGCCGCGCATCCCGCATTTCTATACCGGCGACGAGATCCTGATGACCAGCGAGACCAGGCGCCGCGACGACAACAGCTACCGCCACGACTTCCCGGGCGGCTGGGCCGGCGACAAGGTCGATGCCTTCACCGGCGCCGGCCTGACGGCGCGCCAGAAGGAAGCGCAGGACTTCGTGCGCAAGCTGGTCAACTGGCGCAAGAACACGCCCGTCATCCACGACGGCAAGCTGATGCACTACGGGCCGCAGGAGAATACCTATGTGTACTTCCGCTACGACGACGGCGGCAAGAAGAAGGTCATGGTGGCGCTGAACGCGAACGCCAGGGACGTCGTGCTGAAGGCGGAGCGGTTCCGCGAGATGCTGGCGGGGGTGGCGTCGGGGACCGATGTCATCACCGGCAAGACGTATTCCCTGAGCGGCGACATCACGCTGCCGGCCAACGCCGTCCTGATCCTCGACATCTGACATCCGGTGCGCACGGGGTGCGCACCCTACGCCCATGACATCTTCCATCATCGCGCTTTCCACCGTCCTTCTCGCTCCCGCCGTCGTGGCCGCCGCCGAGGCGCCGCCGCTGAAGTACGATATCTTCGTGCGCGGCGCCTTCAACGGCTGGGGCACCGACAACAAGCTGGCCTACCAGGGCAAGGGCGTCTACGAGACCGACATCCTGGTCAGCCCCGGCAACCACGCCTTCAAGATCGGCAGCAAGGACTGGGCCGCCGAGTGGGTCGCCAATCCGTCCGCCAGCGTGGCGGTGGCGCTCGACAAGGCGTATCCGCTGGCCCGCGAGGCCGGCCCCGAGGACTACCTGTTCAGCCGCCAGACCGCCACCTTCCGCTTCCGCGTCGACGTGTCCGACACGGCGCGGCCCGTGCTGAGCGTGGCGCGCGTCGAGACGCCGGGCCAGGGTCCGGCCGTCGATCCGCACGCCGGCGCCGCCGTCGAGGAAACGCTGGTGTTCCCGACCTGGGACGGCAAGCGCGAGACGGCGCGCTTCTCCGTCAAGGACACGCAGGCGCCGCTGCGCACCTACGCGCATTCGACCACGATGCAGTTGCGCGACCCGGGCCCGCAATACCAGGTCTACCGCGAAGACGCGGCGCTGCCGCGCGTACGCAGCGGCAACCTGGCGTTCGACGCGCTGTTCGCGCTGGCCGGCCACGAGATGAAGCAGGATTCGGTCGGCGAGATCCGCGACGGCAACTACAACGGCAATGCCGCCATCCCCTGCGACTGCTTCGAAACGGGGGAAAAGTGGCACTACGTGTGGACGCGCGACCTGTCCTACGCCGTCGACCTGGGCCTGGGCATGCTCGACCCGCAACGCGCGCGCAACTCGCTGGCGTTCAAGGTGTCCGGCTGGCGCGAGGGCGTGCCGAAGGCGCCGCAAGTCGCGAGCGAAGGCGCCGGCCTGCAGATCGTGCAGGACACCGGCAGCGGCGGCAGCTGGCCGGTCAGCACCGACCGCATCACCTGGGCCTTCGCGGCCGAGGAAGTGCTGAACAACCTGGATCCGGCCGAGCGCGCGCCGTTCGCCGCCAGGGCGCTGGAAGCGCTGTCCAACACCATCGAGAACGACCGCCTCGCCGCCTTCGACAGGACGACCGGCCTGTATACCGGCGAGGAATCGTTCCTCGACTGGCGCGACCAGAGCTACGCGTCGTGGATCGTCGACGACCTGGCGTCGATGGCGAGCGCCAGGGCGCTGTCGACCAACGTCGGCCACTACAAGGCGCTCACGCTGGCCGCGATGCTGGCGCGCGAACAGGGCGGCAAGGAAAATGCGACCAGGGCCGCGCGCTACGCGGGTTGGGCGCGGGACCTCAAGCGCGCGATCAACGCCCGCCTGTGGCTGGACGACGCCGGCATGTACAGCAGCCTCACCGCCGCCCACTTCGACGGCGCGCCGCTGCACAAGTTCGACTGGCTCGGCCAGGCGCTGGCGATCGTCACCGGCGTGGCCGACGACGCGCAGACGCGGCGCATCCTGGCCAGCTATCCGCACGGCCCGATGGGCGCGCCGGTGATCTGGCCGCAGCAGCTGGACATGCCGGTGTACCACAACCGCGCCATGTGGCCCTTCGTGACCGGCTACGGCCTGCGCGCCGCGATCCGGGGCCGCAACGTCGCCGTGGCCGATGCCGCCTACGATTCGCTGATGCGCGGCGCCGCGCTGAACGTGTCGAACATGGAAAACCTGGAATGGCTGTCCGGCCAGCCGCTGCTGCTCGACGAGGCGCACCCGCAACTGATCGGCCCCGTGATCAACTCGCGCCGCCAGCTGTGGTCCGTCGGCGCCTACCTCGGCATGGTGGTGCGCGACGTGTTCGGGGTCTCGGCCACGGCCACCGGCATCGAAGTCAAGCCGTTCGTCACCGCCAGGCTGCGCGCCGGCGCGTTCGGCGCCACCGACGTGGTCCAGCTGGCCAACCTGCGCCTGCGCGGGCGCACCCTCGACGTCGCGCTGCGCCTGCCGCCGGCCGACAAAAACGCCAACGGCTACTACGAGGTCGAGCGCATCCTGCTCGATGGCCGCCCGGCCCGGGCCGACATCGCCTGGGACAGGCTGCGCGACGGCAGCCGCATCGAGGTCGTGCTGGGCAGGCTGGCCGTCGGCGAGCAGGCGATCCGTCGCGTGCAGGCCGACCCGTACCAGGAGACGCCGGCCACCTTCGGCCCGCGCGAGCCGCGCATCGCGGCGTTGAAGCGCAGCGGCACCGACAATGCGGTAACGATCGCCGGCGCACAAGGAGACGCCGCCGGCGTCACCTACAACCTGTACCGCGACGGCAAGCTGGTGGCGGCGAAGCTGCCAGCCGGCGCCTGGACCGACCGCAAGGCGCCGGCCGCCGCCTGCTACGCGGCCGAGGCGGTGTTTTCGAGTTCGGGCAACCGCAGCCACCACGGCCGCCCGCGCTGCGGCGGCGACGAGGTCGCGATTTCCGCGCTCGACGCGCGCGTGACGTCCAGCGCCGCCGTCGCCGCGCCGAACGCGCGCTTTGCCGAGCCGCGCCTGGCCGGCTGGGGCAAGCCGGGCGACCGCTTCGCCGTGAACGACGTGCGCGTGCCGCGCGCGGGAGAGTATGCGCTGCAGGTCCGTTACCACAACGGCGCCAACCAGATCAACCTGGGCATCAGCGGTGGCGTAAAATGGCTGGCGCTCGAGGATGCGGCGGGCCGCGTCGTCGCGCAGGGCGTGATCCAGCTGCCGCATGCGCGCATCGAGAAGGCCGACACACCGGCCGTGTATTCGACGCCGCTGGCGGCGCGCCTGCAACCGGGCGTGTCCTACCGCATCCGCATGAGCGACTTCTACAACATGAGCTACCTGCAGAGCAACGCCACGTTCAGCGCTGCCGGCGGCGCCGAGGGACCGTCGAACCGCTTCGACATCTACGGCGTGCGCCTGCTGCGCACGCGCTGAAGCGTGCCGGCAAGCGCTGCGGTGGCCGTCCGGGGATTACGAAAGATGAAGCTGTTCACACGCGGGCTGGCGGCAACGGGCGCCGCCCTGCTGCTGGCCCAGGCCACCCAGTTCGCCCAGGCCACCACCGTGCGCGTGCACTACGCGGCCGGCAAGGACACCATCCGCATCCGCGCCGACAAGGGCGCCGCCGGCTGGTCGAAGGGCGTGCCCGCCACGCTGTCCGACGGTCCGCTGAACGTCTGGACTTACACCTGGCCGGACGAGCTGGGCGAGATCGCCATGAAGCCCACGCTGGGCGAGGACAAGGTCTCGATCGGCGGCGTCTACAAGCTGCCGGCCGGCGCCACCGTCGACATCTACCCGTTCTTCGGGGCGCCGTTCGGCAAGGTCGCCATCGTCAAGGACGTCGCCGCACCCGAGCTGGGCAACGCGCGCAACCTGCGCATCTACCTGCCGCCCAGCTACGAGGAAAACCCGGCCAAGCGCTACCCGGTGCTGTACATGCACGACGGCCAGAACCTGTTCGACGCCAAGACCGCCGCCTTCGGGGTCGAGTGGCGCATCGACGAGACGGTCAACCGCCTGGTCGCGACCGGCGTGATGGACGAGGCGATCGTGGTCGGCATCGACAACACGCCGGCGCGCATCCAGGAATACACGCCCTGCTGCGACCCGAAGTACGGCGGCGGCAAGATCGACGCCTACGACCATTTCGTGGTCGCGACGGTCAAGCCCCTGGTCGACCGCACCTACCGCACCCTGCCGGGCAAGGACACGACCGCCATCCTCGGCTCTTCGCTGGGCGGGCTGGCGTCGGTGCTGATCGCCCAGCGCCACCCGAACGTGTTCTCGAAGGCCGGCGCGATGTCCGGCTCGTTCTGGTGGAACGACGGCATGCCGGCCAAGGCCACGCCGGGCCGCGTGCCGGTGCGCTTCTACCTGGACGCCGGCACGCGCGACGACGGCATGCAGGACAGCGTCAGGATGCGCGACGCCATGCTGTCGTGGGGCTACCGCGAAGGCGAGGACCTGATGTTCCATACGGCCCAGGGCGGACGCCACAACGAGGCATCGTGGGCGGAGCGGGTCGACAAGCCGCTGGCATGGTTCTTCCCGTGGGGCAGCGCGAAGCAGTAGTTTCCACGCATTGCAGGAAACACCGTCATTCCCGCAAGCGGGAATGACGCATTGCGATGTCTTCGGCATCGATACTGTACAGGTTCGTCCCCGTATCCTCCGCCGTCAGCTTGACGACCCCTTCCAGCCGCATCCCGAGCTTGCGCAGCAAGCCGTTCGACGCCGCGTTGCCCGGCTTGGTGATCGCCACCACCCGCTGCAATCCCAGCACCGGCGCCTGCGCCAGCGCCGCGCGCGCGGCTTCCCACGCATAGCCGTGCCCGCGGTGCGCTTCCAGGAAGGCATAGCCCAGGTCGACATCCTCCAGCGTGTCGCGCTTGATCAGGCCGCAGGTGCCGACCGGCGTGCCGCAGGCGCGCAGTTCGACGATCCAGCCGGAGTGGCCGCGCACCGCCTGCATCGCGACCGGTCCCTCGGCCAGCGCGCGGCGCGCGTCGTCGACGGTACGGATGCCGCGGTCGCCGATGTGCGCAATGAAACCCGGGTCGTTCAGCAGCGCCAGGAAGAACGGGGCGTCGTCGGGGGTTGCCGCGCGCAGGCGCAGGCGCTCGGTGGTGGCGATGTACGTCATGCGTCCGCCCGCCTCACTCGTCTTCCGGCAGCGCCCAGCGCGCCGGGTCTTCCAGCAGCCGGTACATCACGTAGGCGTCGACATAGCCCAGGCGGCGGTGGCGGTAGGCCTTGGGCAGCGTGCCGACGATGGAAAAGCC
>DAMAFT010000046.1:0-12609 GCA_031995805.1 Massilia sp. | reverse complement strand
CCGGCACCCACCTGAAAGTGGGCGACAAGGTCGAAGCCCTGGTCATCAACATCGACCGCAAGGCACGCAGCATCCAGCTGTCGATCAAGGCCAAGGACAACGCCGACACCCAGGAAGCCATGCAGAAGCTGGCTTCGGACAACAGCGCTGCCACCGGCACCACCTCGCTGGGCGCACTGCTGAAGGCCAAGTTCGATAACAAGAACTAAGCACGGGTTCGACTACCTGAGAGCGAGCAGATGACCAAGTCCGAGCTGATCAACCGCCTGGCTGAACGCTATTCCCAGCTGGTGGCGAAGGATGCGGAGTACGCCGTCAAGACCATCCTCGATGCGATGACCAACGCCCTGGCGAGCGGCCAGCGCATCGAGATCCGGGGCTTCGGCAGCTTCGCGCTGAACAGCCGGCCGCCCCGCATCGGCCGCAATCCGAAGTCCGGCGACAAGGTGATGGTGCCCGAAAAACGGGTGCCCCACTTCAAGCCGGGCAAGCAGTTGCGCGAGCGGGTCGACGCGATGGTCGGGCAGCCGATCATCGAAGACTGATTCGTCTGCTTCGCAGGCAAGAACGGCGTCCTTTCGGGGATGCCGTTTTTTTTTGCCGTCGGCCTGCGGCGCGGGATGATGGTTGCTTGTACATGCGAACCGCTCCGCCCACGTATAATCACGCTGTTTGAAATAATCGTGTCAACCATGCGACACTGCGCCTTTGTCGTTTTACCTGACAGGTCTCGTTGATGAAACTCGTCTCCACCATCGCCGGATGCATCCTGTTCATCCTGTTCTTTGGTTTCGCCCTGAAGAACACCCACCAGGTCGACCTGCACTTCTTCCTCGGCTACGAGCTGCGCGGCCCGCTGGTGCTGATGCTGCTGGCGTTCTTCATCGCCGGCGCCTTCCTCGGCATCCTGGCCGTCACGCCGACCGTGTTCCGCCACCGCCGCGAAAGCTCGCGCCACCGCGACACCATCCAGGCGCTGCAGAGCGCCGCCGGCACCGCGCCCGGCGCCCCGCAGCCGGACGGCGTCGCACCGCGCGGCTGACCGTCGATCGATCAATCAAAGAACAACAAGCACATGGAATTTGAAATCTGGTGGCTGCTCGGCATCCCCGTCTTCTTCGCGCTGGGCTGGATCGCCGCCCGCGTCGACATCAAGCAACTCGTGTCCGAATCGCGCAGCCTGCCGCGCGGCTATTTCAAGGGCCTGAACTTCCTGCTCAACGAGCAGCCCGACAAGGCGATCGACGCCTTCATCGAGATCGTCAAGCTCGACCCGGAAACGGCCGACATGCACTTTGCCCTCGGTAACCTGTTCCGCCGCCGCGGCGAAACCGAGCGCGCCATCCGCGTGCACCAGAACCTGCTGTCGCGTCCCGACCTGCCGGCCGAACAGAAGTCGCACGCCCAGTACGAGCTGGGCATGGACTACCTGAAGGCGGGCCTGCTCGACCGCGCCGAGGAAACCTTCAACCTGCTGGTCGACACGCAGTACGGCGTGCAGGCCCGGCGCGCGCTGCTGGAAATCTTCCAGCGCGAAAAGGAATGGCGCCGCGCGATCGCTGCCGCAGAAGGGCTGCAGGCGTCCGGCGCCGGCGCCCAGCACAAGGAGATCGCCCAGTTCTATTGCGAACTGGCCCAGGACGCGCTGGTGCAGCTGCAGCCCGACGAGGCCAAGGCCTTGCTCGACAAGGCGCTGCAGGCCGACCGCAAGAGCGTGCGCGCGACCATCCTGTGCGGCGACGCCCAGATCGCCCAGGACGACGTCGAGGGCGCCCTCAAGACCTGGCGCCGGGTCGAGCAGCAGAGCGTGCCGCACGTGGCGCTGGTGGCGACCCGCCTGATGGACGGCTACCGCAAGGTCGGCCGCCCGCAGGAAGGCGTCAACCTGCTCCGTTCCTACCTCGAGGAAGCGTCGTCGATCGACCTGATCGAGGTCGTGTTCAAGGCCGTCATCGAACTGGACGGCGTGGAAGCGGCCAAGCACCTCGTGGTCGAGGAACTGCGCCGCAATCCGACCTTGCTGGGCCTGGACAAGCTGCTGGAGGCGCGCCTGATGGATGCGCCCGCCAATGTCTGGGAAGAACTGTCGATGGTGAAGAACCTGGTGCACGGCTACACCCAGAAGCTGGCGCGCTACCAGTGCAGCCACTGCGGTTTCAAGGCGCGCCAGTACTACTGGCACTGCCCGGGGTGCAACAAGTGGGAAACCTACCCGCCGCGCCGCACCGAAGAATTGAATGTCATGAACTAAGGTAAGCACCACCATGAAGATCACGATTATCGGCACGGGCTACGTCGGCCTCGTCACCGGCGCCTGCCTGGCGGAACTCGGCAACGACGTGTTCTGCCTCGACGTCGACCAGAAGAAGATCGACCTGCTCAACAGCGGCGGCATCCCGATCCACGAGCCGGGCCTGGAAGAAGTCGTCGCGCGCAACCGCGCCGCCGGCCGCATCCGGTTCTCGACCGACGTCGCCGCCTCGGTCGCCCACGGCCAGCTGCAGTTCATCGCCGTCGGCACGCCGCCGGACGAGGATGGCTCGGCCGACCTGCAGTACGTGCTGGCCGCCGCGCGCAACATCGGCCGCCACATGGACGGCTACAAGGTCATCGTCGACAAGTCGACCGTGCCGGTGGGCACCGCCGATCGCGTCGCCGCGGCCCTGCGCGAGGAATTGCGCGCACGCGGCGACGCCGCCGCGAGCACGGAGTTCGCCGTCGTCTCGAACCCGGAATTCCTCAAGGAAGGCGCGGCTGTCGAAGACTTCATGCGCCCGGACCGCATCGTGATCGGCACCGAGGACAGCCCGGCCGGCCTGCGTGCGCGCGACCTCATGAAACTGCTGTACGCGCCGTTCAACCGCAATCACGAACGCGTCTACTGGATGGACGTGCGCTCGGCCGAGTTCACCAAGTACGCGGCGAACGCCATGCTGGCGACGCGCATCTCGTTCATGAACGAGCTGGCGAACCTGGCCGACCAGGTCGGCGCCGACATCGAGGCCGTGCGCCACGGCATCGGTTCCGATCCGCGCATCGGCACCAGCTTCCTGTACGCCGGCGCCGGCTACGGCGGCTCCTGCTTCCCGAAGGACGTGCAAGCCCTGGAACGCACGGCGCGCCAATACAGCCAGGAACTGTTGATCCTGCGCGCGGTCGAAGCCGTCAACGACCGCCAGAAACAGGTCCTGGGGCGCAAGGTGGTGCAGCGCTTCGGCGAAGACCTCGCCGGCATGCGCTTCGCCGTCTGGGGCCTGGCGTTCAAGCCGAACACCGACGACATGCGCGAGGCGCCGTCGCGCGTGCTGCTCAAGGACCTGGTGGCGCGCGGCGCCACCGTGGCCGTGCACGATCCGGTCGCGATGGACGAGGCGCGCCGCGTGCTGGCGCTCGACCTGAGCGAACAGGAACTGCAGCGCATCCACTTCGAGGCGGCGCCGATGGACGCGCTGGACGGCGCCGCGGCGCTGGTCATCGTCACCGAATGGAAGGCGTTCCGCAGCCCCGATTTCGACCAGATCAAGGCGCGCCTGCAGCACCCGGTCATCATCGACGGCCGCAACCTGTACGAGCCGCAGATGATGACCGGCATGGGCATCGAATACCACGGCATCGGCCGTTCCGTCCTGAGCGGCAAGTGAGGCGTCCATGAGCACCAATGCAAGCAATATCCCGAGCCGCCTGCTGCCGACCGACAGCTACCGCCAGGCCGAGGCCCCGCAACTGGAAGGCGTGCGCCTGCTCGTGGTGGGCGACGTGATGCTGGACCGCTACTGGTTCGGCGACGTCTCGCGCATCTCGCCCGAGGCCCCGGTGCCGGTCGTGCGCATCGAGCGCCGCGAGGAGCGCCTGGGCGGCGCCGCCAACGTGGCGCGCAATGCCGCCGCGCTGGGCACCCATTGCGGCCTGCTGGGCGTGGTGGGCAACGACGAGGCCGGCGACCAGGTCGAGCAGATCCTGCAGGAATCGAGCATCCACAGCTACCTCAAGCGCGACGAGGCGATCTCCACCATCATCAAGCTGCGCGTCATCGGGCGCCAGCAACAGATGGTGCGCATCGATTTCGAGGATGCGCCGACCGAGACCGTGCTGCGCGACAAGCTCACGCAATTCAAGGTGCTGCTGCCGGACTACGACGTGATCATCCTGTCCGACTACAACAAGGGCAGCCTGGTCAACGTGGCCGAGATGATCGGCGCCGCGCGCGCCGCCGGCAAGACCGTGATGGTCGATCCCAAGGGCGACGATTTCACGCCCTATGCCGGGGCCACCGTGCTGACCCCGAACAAGTCGGAACTCAAGCGCATCGTCGGCAGCTGGAAGAGCGAGGACGAGCTCACCGCCAAGGCCCAGGGCCTGCGCGAGGAGCTGGGCCTGCAGGCGCTGCTGCTGACCCGTTCCGAGGAAGGCATGAGCCTGTACACGGCCGACGAGGTGCTGCACGTGCATGCCGATGCGCGCGAAGTGTTCGACGTCTCGGGTGCGGGCGATACCGTGATCGCGACGATGGCCGCGATGCTGGGCGCGGGCGCCGCGCTGCCGGAAGCGCTGGCCACCGCCAACCGCGCCGGCGGCATCGTCGTCGGCAAGCTGGGTACGGCCACCGTCACGCGCGACGAACTGTTCGCGCAGCGCCGCCGCAGCGACGGGAGCGCTTGAGGCTGCTCAAATCCACGGGGTCAACGCCGGCCCCGGTCCCTCCGTTATCGGCGCTGGCGGCTTTCGTCGCCAGCTTCCCAACAACAACGGAGAATCACAGATGATCAAGAAACTGATGCTTGCCGTCGCCGCCTTCGCTGCGTCGACGGGGCTCGCGTTCGCCCAGGTGGACGTCAACAAGGCCGACGCCGCCGCCCTCGACGGCATCAAGGGCATCGGCCCGAGCATGTCGAAGACGATCCTCGACGAACGCGGCAAGGCCGGTCCGTTCAAGGACTGGGCCGACTTCCAGAAGCGCATCAAGGGCATGGGCGACAAGCGCGCCGCCAAGTTGTCCGAGGCCGGCCTGCAGGTGAACGGCCAGGGCAAGGAAGGCGCGGCGGCGAAATCCGAGGACAAGCCGGCCAGGCAGAAGACGGCCGCCAAGCCCGACGCGGCCAGGGCCGCCGGCTGATCCGGGCCGTTTCCGCTGCAGCGACGACCCCGCCCCGTGCGGGGTTTTTCCGTTGTAAGTACTGCATGTCGATCGTCATGCATGAGAAGATGGCAGCGCTCCACGAGAGCGCCACGATAACAACGATTCCCAGGAAAGCCATGACGCATCCATCCTTCCCGTCCCGCCCCTCGCTGTGCTGCCTCGCGGTCCTGATCGGCTGCGCCTTCGCGGCCCCGCCGGTACTGGCCCAGGCGCAGGCCCAGACGCCGTCCGCGCAACCGGACCTGGCCCGCCACCAGCCGGCCGTCGACAAGATCGTCGCCGAGATATCTCCCCAGCGCATCGAAGGCACTATCCGCAAGCTGGTGGGTTTCCAGACCCGCCACACGATGTCCGACACCACGTCCGACAAGACCGGCATCGGCGCCGCGCGCCGCTGGATCAAGTCCGAGCTGGAGCGCTGCGGCGCCGGCACCCGCCTGCAGGTGGCGTTCGACAGCCACGTGGCGCCGGTATCGGCGCGCATCGCGCGCCCGACCGAGATCGTTAACGTCGTCGCCACGCTGCCGGGCCGCCAGGAAGCGTCGAAGGCGCGCATGTACGTGGTCAGTGGCCACTACGACACCCGCGTCAACGACGTCATGGACACCACCACCTTCCAGCCCGGCGCCAACGACGACGCCTCGGGCACGGCGGCCGTGATGGAAATGGCGTGCGTGATGGCGAAGCACGACTTCGACGCCACCCTGGTGTTCATGACGGTGGCGGCGGAAGAGCAGGGCCTGCTGGGCGCCGGCCACTTCGCCGAGCAGGCGAAGCAGAAGAACCTGGACATCGCCGGCATGTTCACCAACGACATCATCGGCAGTTCGCACAGCGAGACCGGCCACGTCGACGACACCCAGGTGCGCCTGTTCGCCGAGGGCGTGCCGGCTACGAAAGAGATGAGCGACGCCAACCGCACGCTGGTGCGCACCGGCGGCGAGAACGATTCGATCTCGCGCCAGCTGGCGCGCCACGTGAAGGAACAGGGCGAGCGCTACGTGCCGGGCTTCAAGGTCACCGTGATCCAGCGTGCCGACCGCTACCTGCGCGGCGGCGACCACATGCCGTTCCTGCAGCAGGGCTACGCGGCGCTGCGCTTCACCGAGCCGGCCGAGAACTTCGACCACCAGCACCAGGTGGTGCGCAAGGAAGGCGACAAGCAGATCGGCGACCTGCCGGAATTCGTCGACTTCGGCTACGTGGCCAAGGTGGCGCGCGTGAACGCGGCGGCGCTGGCCACGCTGGCGCTGGGGCCGTCCGCGCCGAAGGACGTCAAGATGCTCACCGCGAAGCTGGAAAACGATTCGACGATGCGCTGGGCGCCGAACCCGGAACCGGACGTCGCCGGCTACCGCATCGTGTGGCGCGACACCACGGCGTCCCAGTGGCAGGGCGCGCAATGGGTCGGCAACGTCACCGAGGCAACCGTGAAATTGTCGAAGGACAATGTGTTCTTCGGCGTGCAGGCGGTGGACAAGGACGGCAACGCCAGCGTCGCCAGCTATCCGTTGCCGCAACGGTAACGGATAGCCGTCCACCCTGCCGGATACTCCGCATACGCCGCCTGCCGTCCCGGTTTAGAATGGCGTTTTCTCGCATACGCAAAAGAGCAAGCAATGGCATACAAGACCATCGAAGACACGATCGGCAATACCCCGCTGGTGCAGCTGGTGCGCATCCCGGGAGCGGACGCCGCGGCCCGCAACAACATCATCCTCGGCAAGCTCGAAGGGAACAATCCGGCCGGCTCGGTGAAGGACCGCGCCGCCATGTCGATGCTGCGCGGCGCCGAGGCGCGCGGGCAGATCAAGCCGGGCGACACGCTGATCGAAGCCACCAGCGGCAATACCGGCATCGCGCTGGCGATGGCGGCCGCGATCCGCGGCTACAAGATGGTGCTCGTCATGCCGGACAACCTGTCGGTCGAGCGGCGCCAGAGCATGGCCGCCTACGGCGCGCAGATCATCCTGACGCCCAAGACCGGCGGCATGGAATACGCGCGCGACCTGGCCGAGCAGATGCAGAAGGACGGCCAGGGCATCATCCTCGACCAGTTCGCCAACGAGGACAATCCGCGCGCCCACTACGAGACCACCGGTCCCGAGATCTGGCGCGACACCGAGGGCCGCGTCACCCACTTCGTCAGCGCGATGGGCACCACCGGCACCATCATGGGCGTCTCGCACTACCTGAAGGAAAAGAACGAGGCGATCCGCATCGTCGGCGCCCAGCCGGAAGAGGGCTCGTCGATTCCCGGCATCCGCAAGTGGCCCGAGGCCTACCTGCCGAAGATCTTCGACAAGGCGCGCGTCGACCAGGTGGAGAGCGTGACCCAGGCGGCGGCCGAGCAGATGGCGCGCCGGCTGGCGGCGGAAGAGGGGATTTTCTGCGGTATTTCCGCGGCCGGCGCCTGCGAGATCGCCTTGCGTCTCTCGCAGACCGTGGAGAACGCGACGATCGTGTTCATCGTCTGCGACCGCGGCGATCGTTATCTGTCGACGGGAGTATTTCCCGCTTGATACGGTGGTTCCCGGCGCGACGCTTGGGCGCTGGAGAGCCTCGTCATGGGCATCGGCCCGAGGCTGGCAGGATCCCTGGTGCGGGACGAAGGCAGGACATGAAGCGGTAGCGGGCAGTAGCGGGCAGTAGCGGCGGCGTGGCGCGGCGGCATCGTCGGGACGCCGCCGACCGGCCAGGCGGCCATGATTACTCGGCGCCGCTGGCGTTATTGTCCTTGTCCTTCGGCTTGAACTGCTTGTCGCTGATGCGGAACTTGGCGCGGCGGTCGCCCATCAGGTAGCGCAGGTCGCGGATCGACAGGTCCGACACTTCGTGCATGCGGATCAGCAGCGAAGCGCCGACCGGCAGGCGGTGGTGGCGGATCTTCGAGATGACCGGCGGCGCCACTTCCAGCGCGCGGGACAGGGCCGCGTCGTTCTTCAGGCGCAGGTTCTCGATCAGCGTATCGAGCAGGCGGTTCGGGTTGTATTGCAGCAGCTCGTCGTTTTCCGAATCGCTGTTCATGTCAATGCCGACTTGGTTCGTCATGATTCACTATTCCTCGTTTGGTTGTCCAGGCTCAAGCTTTTCGACACTCAAAGGTTTCGAAAAATTCTACTAAATTATACAACTAATTTCCAATTTAGTACTTAAGAGCAATAAGGTACGAAGCCATTGTTTCAGGGCGTTGTCTCACTGCAACAATAGCCTCAATGCAATTCTCTCACAAACTCACTGAAATAATAATTGTTTTTTATTTAAACTTAAGTCTAGAGCAATTTTCCATGCGTCGCCGCACGCTAAAGAATTGTGTGATGGAATGACAACTTGTGAGGGAGTATCGGGATGTTAAGTGTATTTCCTAGGAGAACTGTTCCTTGGAAAAATCTATACACCCCGGGGGTATAACGTTGTCACCACTGCATGAACTCAGCGGTATTGCCAAAAAACACGTTACAAACTGATACAAAGTTTCTGCGAGAGCAAGCTCAAATCCCGCGCGCCTGCTTCACCGTCCGACCGAGTTCGACGACCGACATGGCATAGAAATAACTCCGATTGTATTTAGTGATAGCAAAGAAGTTAGTATTCGCCACCCAATACTCGGTCGGCTCGGCGCCGTTCTGCAGGTCGACCAGGCCGTACAGGCGGTCCGGTGCCAGCGCAGCCGCCGTCGCCACGCCAGCGTCGCTCAGTTCGGCCGGACGGTAGCGCGGACTCAGGCCGCCCAGCAGCGGCTCCCAGGCCAGGCTCGGTGCCACCTCGGCCGGGAAGGCGGGCGGGCCGCCATCGTTGCGGTCCCAGCCGTGTTCGACGAGGAAGTTCGCAACGCTGCCGATCGCATCCAGGGCCGAGCCGCGCAGGTCGACGATGCCGTCGCCGTCGAAGTCCACGCCATATTTCAGGATATTGCCGGGCATGAATTGCGGCATGCCGACGGCGCCGGCGAACGAACCCTGCAGCGAGAACGGGTCGATGCCTTCCTTGCGCGCCAGCAGCAGGGTATTTTCCAGCTCGCCGCGGAAGAAGGCCATGCGCTCGCTGCGGTTGGGCGCTTCCGGATAGGCGAAGGCGAGGGTGGTGAGGACATCGACGATGCGGAAGCGCCCGGTGTCGCGGCCATAGATCGTTTCCACGCCGATGATGCCGACGATGATTTCCGCCGGCACGCCGTACCTGGCCTCGGCGCGCGCCAGCGCGTCGGCGTTCTCGTTCCAGAAGCGCACGCCGGCATTGATGCGGATCGGCTCGATGAAGCGGCCGCTGTAGGCTTGCCAGTTCTTCGGCTTGCCCGGCGGCGCCGGCTTGACCAGCTGGACCGCGGAATCGATGAAGCGCACCTTGCCGACGAGTTCCTGCAGCGCCGCGCGGTCGAAGCCGTTGCGCGCGACCATGTCGTCCTCGAAGTCGCGTACCGCCTGCCATTCGCTGAAGTTGACCTGTTCGCCGTCGTAGTCGATGCGCGGGCGCGCGGCCGCAGCGGCGGCCACCTTGCCCTTGGCGGACTTGCCTTTCGTGGACTTGGCCGGCGTGCCGGCCTTGGCGGTCTTCGAGGGCTTGGCGGACTTGCCCTTGGCGGCGCCGGCGGGATGGACGGAGGAAGCGTGGTGCAGCGAGGAGGCGGCGAAGGCATCGGCCGTCGGCCCCGCGCCGACGGCGAGGGCAAGCAGCAGCGGGAAGAAGGATTTCATCGAACTCGGGACAGCAACTCTTTCAGGATCGGAACCAGGGTGGACGCGCCGTCGGCCTGCCGGCCGTAGCGGAAGGCGCTGTAGCGGCGCAGGAATTCGCCGGCCGCCGTGCGCGCGCCGGCGTCGAGCGCTACCGTATCGGCCGGCGCCGCGGCAATGCGCATCGCATACGCCGTCGGGCCTTCGCTGGGCGCGCGCGCCAGGCCGTGCTGGCCGAGGCGCCGGCACAAGGCCGAGTATAGCGCATCGACCGGATCGGCCCTGCGCCGCCGCGAGAATTTTCCTGCTATGAACAACAAGAGGCAGAGCATGGCAAGCAGCGTAACGGCTTGCCAATTGAATACCTTGTTCTGCAGGCGCCCCACCAGGTCGTGCTGGCGCTGCGGCGTGTAGTTCAGTACCCACTGGTTCCAGCCATTGTTGGCGGCGCCGATTGCATAGCGCAGCTTGCCCAGCAGCGAATCCGGGTCGGGCTGCATCAGCCGGCCCAGTCCCTCGATGCCGAACGGCGCCGGCGGCGGCAGGGCGCGCGCCAGGCTGCGCTGCACGCGCTCGGGCGCCACCATCGCGGTCGGGTCGATGCGCACCCAGCCGCGCCCGGCGAGCCAGACCTCGGCCCAGGCGTGGGCATCGGACTGGCGCACCGTGAGGAAGCCGTCGAGGGGATTCATCTCGCCGCCCTGGTAGCCCGTCACGACGCGCGCCGGCACGCCGGCCGCGCGCATCAGGAACACGAAGGCGCCGGCATAATGCTCGCAAAAGCCGGCGCGCGTGCCGTACAGGAAGTCGTCGATCGTGTCCTTGCCGCGCAGCAGCGGCGGCTGCAGCGTGTAGACGTAGCCGCCCTTGGCGAAGCCGTCCAGCACCGTCCTGACGCGCGCGGCCGGATCCGGTTCCAGCGCCAGCCGGCGGCCGGCGGCCAGCGTGCGCGGATTGCTGTCCCAGGGCAGCAGCAGCCAGCGCGCGCTGTCGGCCAGGCTGGGACCGGCCTGCAATTCGTAGCGCACGTAGGACGCGAGGTCGTAGCGGACGCGTTCGGCGAGCGGCGCGCCGGCCTGCAGTTCCAGCTCGCCCGTCACGCTCACGGACCGGTCCGGCAAGCGCGGCAGCGCCTGCGGCACCTCGAGCGCGAACAGCCAGCGCGCGTGCGACGCTTCCTGGGTCACCTGGTAGCGCAGCGGTTCGCCGCCGACCGCGATCGACAGCGGCTGCATGCTCGACCCGGTCCGCCGCGGCAGCGGCAGCACGCGCGTCCAGGTCTTGCCGTCGAAGCTGCCCAGCACCGGGCCGCGCCAGTACAGCAGCGGCTGGGGCGGCGCCGTTCCCTCGAAGCGCACGCGGAACGCGACTTCCTCGGACTGGGCCAGGTCGGACATCTGGCCCGGCGACATGCTGTCGGACAGGCCCGTCGTGGCGCTGCGCGAGGCGTCCGGCATGCCCCACAGCGGCCCCTCGATGCGCGGGAACAGTACGAAGACGGCGGCCGCCAGCGGCAGCGCCAGGGCCAGCATGCGCGCGCTCATCAGGAGGCGCGTGCGCAGCGGCGGGACGCGGCCGGTGAACTGGAACGACAACTGGGCCGCCAGCAGGAACGCGAGCGAGACCAGCATCAGGATCGCCGTGCCGATCCCCTGCGAGTAAAAGAAATTGGTCAGCACCAGGAAGAAGCACAGGAACACGACGACGAACAAGTCGCGCCGCGCATGCATTTCCAGCATCTTGAAGGCCACCAGCATGACCAGCATGGCGACCCCGGCGTCGCGCCCCAGCAGCGTGTCGTAGCTCTGCAGCACCCCGGCCATCGCCGCCGCCGCGATCGGCACCAGCACCAGGTTGCGCGGCAGGCGCCGGCCCAGCAGCGTGAGGCCGGCGCGCCAGGCCAGCGTGGCGCCGCACAACAGCGTCACCCACGCGGGCAGGTGGGCGGCATGCGGCGCCAGCACCAGCATGGCGGCGCCGATCAGGAGCAGCGTGTCGCGCTTGTCGCGCGACAGCGCCTGCAGCCTGGCCAAGCCGGTACGCAGCGGCGCGCCGCTCATGGCGCCTCCGGGTGGCTTGGATGGCCGGCGTGGTCGGGATGGCCGCCGTGGTCGTACAGCGCCAGGGCGCGCAGGCAGGCCGCCTGGTGCGCCGCGCCGAGGGCGGCGTCGACCTCGCGGTGGCCCAGGCGCATGGCGTAGGGCAGGGCGCGCTGCTCGGCTTCCAGCACCCAGCGCGCCATGCGCGACAGGCGCAGTTCGAGGTCCAGCCTGGCCGGCAGGGCGCCGAAGTCGAGCAGCAGTTCGTCGGCGGACCCGCCCTCGAACTGCTTGGTGACGAGCTGGCCGCCCAGTTCCGGGGCGAGGCGCGCGATCTGGCGCCACGCCAGGCGGCGCAGCGGATCGCCGGCCTGGTAGCTGCGCACGCCGGCAAAATCGTCGCTGCCGGCCTGGCCGCCGCCGTCCGCGCCGGGGCGGCCGCTGGACGGCAGCGGCGGCGCGTCCACCTCGGGTTCGGGATAGACGAGGGCGCGGCTGTCCGGCTGCCACCAGCTCCAGGCGCGGAACAGGCCGAGCGGGAAGCTGGTCGCCACGCGCACGCGCGGCGCCGCCAGCCAGCCGCGCGTGCGTGCCGGCACGGCCAGCACGACGGACGCGCCGGCGCCGGGCGCCACGTCGAGCGCATGGCGCGCCACACCGTCCCGTTCGACGTCGATCCGGATGGCGTAGCGCTCCAGCGCGCTGGTATTCGCGACGTGCAGTTCGAACTGGGCCTCGGCGCCGGCGAAGGCGTCGGGGG
>DAMAFT010000045.1:0-12632 GCA_031995805.1 Massilia sp. | reverse complement strand
CGATCACGCGGGTGTCCGGCGCCAGCGCCAGGATCTGCTCCAGCGTGGCCAGGCCCTCGGTCGCGCCGTCCGGGTCGGGCGGCAGGCCCAGGTCCATCGTCACCACCGCCGGCTCGTGGCGGCGCACCTGGGCCAGCGCGGCCTCGCGGTCGCCGGCCACCACCACCTCGTAGGCATCCAGGCTCCAGCGCAGCTGCTTCTGCAGGCCCGGGTCGTCTTCGATGATCAGCAGTTTCTGTTTTTGTTGTGTCATGGTTCCTCTGTCAGGCGATCGTTGCCGTGGTCGCGGCCGTGCTGCGCTGCAGCGGCAGCACGACCCTGAAGGTGGTGCCCTGGGCGGGCCGGCTCGTCACTTCGAGCAGGCCGCCGAGTTCGTTGATGTATTCGCGGCTCTCGAACACGCCGATGCCCATGCCCGCCGCCTTGGTCGATTCGAAGGGCTTGAACAGGCGCTCGCGGATGAATTCCTCGCTCATGCCGGCGCCGGTGTCGGCGATCTCGATCTCGGCCGCGTCGGCGCGGCCGGCGCGCGGGCCGACCCGCACCGAGACGGTGCCGTCGCGCGGCGTGGCCTCGATCGCGTTCTGGATCAGGTGGCCCAGCACGCGCTCCAGGCGCTCGCGGTCGGCCACCACCACCAGGCCGGGTTTCGCGACCACCAGCTGCGGATGCGGCTCGAACGCGCTCTTGAGGGCCATGGCCTGGCGCACCACGTGGTCGACCGCGAGCGGCTGCGGCTTGGCCACGGCGTTCTCGGTGCGGCCGAGCTTTTGCAGCATCAGCTTCATCTTCTGCACCGAATGGTCCAGGGTTTCCAGCATGTCGCGCTGGAACTCGGGATTGTCCTTGTGCTTGCCGGCGTTGGCGTTCATCAGCGACAGCTGCGCCACCAGGTTCTTGAGGTCGTGCACGACGAAGGTCGACATGCGGTTGAACGACTCGAACTGGCGCGCCACCATCAGCGCATTCGCCGCGTCGTCCTGCGCCAGGTGGCTGGCGGCCTGGCTGCCGGCGATCTCGAGCAGGTCGAAGATTTCCCAGTTCAGCTTGAGCGGGCTGCGCGCGCGCTGCAGCACGACGAAGCCGAACAGCGTTTCCTGCAGCATCAGCGGCACCACCAGCCAGCGGCGCGGGATCGCGAGCAGCCAGTCCGGCACCGCCAGGCCCTCGTACTTGTCGGGATGGGCGAGATAGTCGTCCAGGTCGATCACCCACTGGGTGCGCTCGAGGAAACGGCAGAACGCCGAGTCGGCCGGCTCGGTGCTGGCGACGGCCGGCGCCTGCCAGCGCGCGCGCTGGGCGAAACCGCCGCCGTCGCTGCGCTGCCACAGCGCGCCGCCGGGGCTCTCGACCAGCGCGGCCAGCGCCTGCAGCGCGCGCTCGCCCAGGTGCGGGCCGCGCTCGGACAGCGTGCGCGTGAAGCGCATCCATTCCTCGCGGTAGTCGTAGTTGTAGCGGAAGAAGTGCTTGCTGATCGAGACCTTCAGCCAGGCGCGCGCGCTGCCCGAGAACAGGATCACGCCGAGCAGGCAGACGGCGCCGAACAGGAAGCCGGTCTGCATCACCGTGCCCCAGCTGCCGCCCACGTAGCGCAGGTAGTAGCCGACCGAGCCCATGGCCAGCAGGTAGATCGCGGAGCCGAACAGCGCCGCCGAATGGAACACCACGCGGCGCGACACGGCGATCGACGTGGTCCAGGACTTGCGGCGCGAGATCGAGGCGGCCAGCAGCGGCACGGTCAGGGCGTTGATCACGCCACGCGCCGTCCACACGTCCGGATTCATCTCGCGGAACAGCATGGTGTTGCTGTACATGTAGAGGTCGTAGGCGAACATGCCGCCGATACCCAGGCAGGCGAACTTGATCGCCCAGCGTTCCTCGACGGTGCGGTTGCGGTACACCTGCTCGACCAGCAGCATGCCATACACGGCCAGGCCCATGAAGGCGCCCAGCAGCGGCACGCCGAGCATGGCCATCAGGGCCGGCTGCAGCCAGGCGGCGCCGATCGCCGCCAGCAGGACGAGGTAGGCGGCGCCCGCCGCCAGCAGCGAGGGGCGCAGCGCGCGCAGGCGCGGCGGCTGGTCCGGCTCGGCCTGCGCCGCATTGCGCCAGTTGCCCAGCAGGGCCACCAGGAACAGCGACCAGGCGCCGTCGCGCAGCACTTCGAGCATGCTGCCCAAAGGACTCCACAGCACCTGGCGCGCCGCATCCCAGGCCAGCGCCGCCGCCCAAACCGCCGTCGTCAGGCAGGCCAGCGACAGGGCGCCGCGCTGGGCACGGCCGCGCCAGCCCGACAGGACGGGCAGGCCCAGCACCAGGAAACCGATGGCGGCCAGGGTATAACTGGAAGCGGCGATATTGGTCACGATGCTGCTGCTGCGCACGAATGGATGAAACCGCGGCCTCCGCTCGGCGGACGGCCGCGGACGGGAATCAGCGCCCGCTGCGGAACAGCACGACCTTCAGGGTGTCGATCAGGATCAGGACATCAAGGAACAGGCTGTTGTTCTTCACGTAATACAGGTCGTACTGCAGCTTCTGCAGCGCGTCCTCGGCCGAAGAACCGTAGCCGTAGCGCACCTGGGCCCAGCCGGTGATGCCCGGCTTGACGCTGTGGCGAACATTGTAATACGGAACCACTTCGATCAGCTGTTCAACAAAGTACTGGCGCTCCGGGCGCGGACCGACGAACGACATCTCGCCCTTGAACACG
The DNA here is from genome assembly GCA_031995805.1 of Massilia sp. Taxonomy (GTDB): domain Bacteria; phylum Pseudomonadota; class Gammaproteobacteria; order Burkholderiales; family Burkholderiaceae_D; genus Telluria. The sequence goes on along the minus strand of DAMAFT010000045.1, from coordinate 9,919 downwards.
TTCAGGATCTGCGGCAACTCGTCGATGCGGGTCTTGCGCATGAAGTTGCCGACGCGGGTGATGCGCGGATCGTTCTGCTGCGCCCATTGCGGCTTGCCGCCCTTTTCGGCGTCGGTGCGCATGCTGCGGAACTTGTGGACGCGGAAGATCTTGCCGTCCTTGCCGACCCGCTCCTGCGAGTAGAACACGGGACCGCGGTCTTCCATCCATACGGCCAGCGCGGCCAGCAGCATGACCGGGAAGGTCATGGCCAGGATCAGCACGCTGCACACCAGGTCGAAGCAGCGCTTCATGAAGCTGCGCACATAGCTCTGGTCGAAGCCGCCGCCGAACACCAGCCACGAGGGCTGCAGCGAGTCGACGCGGATCTGGCAGGTCTCGCGCTCGAAGAAGGTGGCGGCATCGGTGACCTTCAGGCCAGCTAGCTTGCACTCGAGCAAGTCCTTGATCGGGAAGCCGCCGCGGCGGTTCTGCACCGACACCACGACTTCCTCGACGTTGTGCTGGCGCGCGATCGACAGGATCGATGCGCCTTCGCGCGACTGCAGCAGGCTGCCCGAGGGCACGCACAGTTCCTCGGTCGGCGTCGGGACGAAGCCCGTGATCTTGTAGCGGTGGTAGCTCGAACTCTGGCGCGCCAGGTCGCTGCATTCCTTGGCCAGCGGCCCGCTGCCGAGGAACAGGATGCGGGTTTCCATGAACCGCAGTTGCGAGCTCTTGAAGAACGCCATGCGCGCCAGGAAGATGCCGGCGCCGGAGAGGCCGAACACCAGCGCCAGGATGCCGCGTCCGAAATACAGGTCGGGCGCCACGTAGAACACCAGCGTCAGGATCAGGAAGCCCATCAGGAACGAAGGCATCAGCTTCATGAAGAAGGGATTGCGCAGCCCTTCGTTGAAGTCGAGCTGGTACATCCCCATCGCGCTCATGCTGAAGATGACGGCGGCGGTGAACGCGATCGCCGAGGTGAAGAAATGGTCGAGGTGTTCGAGATTCGTCAGCGACACCGCCTGGCCCAGGTCGATGAAGCGCACGGCGGCGCCGATGTAGGCGGCGCCGAGCAGCACCAGGACTTCGACGAACAGCAGGACGAAGACGATCTTCGAGACGTAATGGTTGGCGATCCTAAGCATGCGAGCCTCCGGTATTCTGTCTAGTTTTTATTGTGAATACGAATGCATGCACAGGATGTGCGGCGGCATTCCGAAAAGTAATTGATTGGTGGAAATTTTTTTGGCGTCAAATCGCCCATATTTCTTACCATTTTTCATTGCTGATGAAGACTGGGATCCGGCGGGACGATGCCCGCCGCACGGCTTTCGCATATTATGCCGGGCAAACTCGGCCGCCCGGCTCGTCAGTATCACTTTTATCGATTCTTGTTGCTCATAAACGCCAGACGCAGTAACCGGCGTCGCGCATCTGCTTCGAATCGAACTGCGCTTTCACGTCCACGAAGCAACCGCCCTCGGTGAGTTTCTTGCCGATTTCGGGCACGCCCATCTCGAGCACCTCGCGGTGTGCGACCGCCGCGATGAAGGCGTCGGCCCGCGGCAGGTCGTCCCATGCTTCCAGTTCGATGCCGTATTCATGGAAGGCTTCCTGGGCATCGGCGACCGGATCGTGCACATGCACCTCGACGCCGTAGGAACGCAGTTCGTGGACGATGTCGGCCACCTTCGAATTGCGCAGGTCGGGGCAGTTTTCCTTGAACGTCAGGCCCACCACGTTGACCTTCGACCCCTTCACGTGGAAACCGGCCTCGATCATCGACTTGACGGTCTTTTCCGCAACGAACTTCGCCATGCCGTCGTTGATGCGGCGGCCGGCCAGGATCACCTGCGGGTGGTAGCCGATCATCTCGGCCTTGTGCGTCAGGTAATACGGGTCGACGCCGATGCAGTGTCCGCCCACCAGGCCCGGACGGAACGGCAGGAAGTTCCACTTGGTGCCGGCGGCTTCGAGCACTTCGAGGGTATCGATGCCGATCTTGTCGAAGATGATCGACAATTCGTTCATCAGCGCGATGTTCAGGTCGCGCTGGGTATTTTCGATGACCTTGGCGGCCTCGGCCACCTTGATGCTGGACGCGCGGTGCACGCCGGCCTCGACAACGGTCTCGTACATGGCGGCGATGCGCTCGAGCGTTTCTTCATCGTCGCCGGACACGACTTTCATGACATTGGTCAGCGTGTGCTTCTTGTCGCCGGGATTGATGCGCTCCGGCGAGAACCCGACGTGGAAATCCTCCTTCCATTTCAGGCCCGAATGGCGTTCCAGCACCGGAATGCAGATTTCCTCGGTCGCGCCCGGATACACGGTCGATTCGTAGATGACGATCGCGCCGCGCTTCATGTACCGGCCGACGCTCTCGCTGGCGCTGACCAGCGGCGTGAAATCCGGCACGTGGGCGATGTCGACGGGCGTCGGCACGCCGATCAGGATGTAGTCGGCCATCGCCAGCGCGGCCGGATCGTCGGTGACGGTCAGGTATTTTGCCGCACGCAATTGCTCGCTCGACACCTCGTCAGCGGGGTCGATGAAATTCCGATAGCTTTCGATCTTGCTCGTCGACAGGTCGAAACCGATCGTCGCGCCTCTCTTACCGAATTCGACGGCCAGGGGCAGACCCACATACCCCAGCCCGACTACTGCAATGACCTCATCTGGCTTCATAATTATCCGTCCACAAAGTTTTGCAAGTGTGATAACTCTGGCTGTTAGTACGGAAGATGGAAGCTCAACATATGCGCGGTATTTGTCGTTGAATAACAAAGACTTGGCCATGATCCCGACTGTTACGGGCACCGTATTCCGGAAGCCCGGCCGCCGCACTGCCGAGCGGCCGTACGTGACGAGATATTAACATTTTCTGACTTACAAGTTATCAGCGAAACCTATCGTGCACCATCATAATGTACGGCTCAGGAATAACTGCTGGGTTCAACGGCACGCCGGCACGCCGTGCAGAAAAATGCGTCAAGTCTATTCGTCGACAACGAAGAACAAGCATTCTCGTTGACGATGAAATATTGGAAGGCGCGGATTTGGGGCGCCAGACATGCAATCCAGTCTCCACGACCCGTCCACGCCTGCAGCGCCAAGGCATGCGACGGATGAAGCCAGACTGATACGACCAAGTATAACGGGTAAATCTTGGTTACGGGAACGCATTACCGGTAGCAGAAACGTTCGCACAGCAAAAATCCATCGAAATGGTGCAAATCGCTCAGCATGGATGGAAGTGTGTCGCGCAAACCCAACGACGAGCGATGCCTCCCGGGAATCTTGATACGCGATCTAGAAAGAAAGAATTGCGTCAGGGCAAACAATAGCGCGCCAGGATGGCGTGCGAGGATGTCATGCGGGGAATCGGAAGGGAAAAATGGCGCGGCTGGCTGGGATCGAACCAGCGACCCTTGGCTTCGGAGGCCAATACTCTATCCACTGAGCTACAGCCGCGCTGGGTGTGGATGCGAAGGATACAACCTTTCATGCATCCCGTCTACGAGATCCGACGGCAACGGTCAGGTATTGCGTTTCCAGCAACCATCTTTGATCTATAATCCCTCCTGGACGGCATTGCACCCCAAGCATCCGTGACGCAAGTGCCGAGTACAGGTTTTTTGAGGTTTTTAAGGAAATCATGAGCGACGCACATAATGAACAACAATCCTTCATCAGGACCCCGAAACAGCTGATCGGCGTGGTCGCCGGCTTCTTCCTGGTGATTGTCCTCGGCATCATCCTCCTCGTCGTATTCGTCACCAACAAGCCGCTGGGCGGCGCCGGCTCCGCCGGCCAGAGCGCGGAAGCGGTGAGCTCGCGCATCCGGCCGGTCGCCGAAGACGGCTACGTGTTCAAGGACGCCAGCGGGCCGAAGGTATTGCAGACCGGCCAGGCCATCTATACCTCCACCTGCGCGGCCTGCCACGGCGCCGGCGTCGCGGGCGCGCCCAAGATGGGCGATGCCGGCGCCTGGGGCGCACGCATCGCGCAGGGCTACGACACGCTGGTCAAGCATGCGGTCGAAGGCATCCGCGCGATGCCGGCCAAGGGCGGCAACCCGGATCTCGACGACGTCGAGGTGGCCCGCGCCGTCGTCTACATGACCAACCAGAGCGGCGCCAAGTTCAAGGAACCGGAAGCGCCTGCCGCATCCGCCCAGCCGGCCGCCCCGGCGGATGCCGCAGCGGCGACCGCAGCCCCCGCACCGGCCGCTGCCGCTGCGCCCGCTGCTGCCACCGCCCCTGCGCCTGCCGCTGCCGCGCCGGTCGTCGCCGGCAATGCCGGCAAGACCGTCTACGACGCCACCTGCGTGGCCTGCCACGGCGCCGGCATCGCCGGTGCGCCGAAGTTCGGCGACAAGGGCGCCTGGGCGCCACGCATCGCCCAGGGCAATGCGACGCTGTACGAGCACGCCATCAAGGGCTTCCAGGGCAAGACCGGCATGATGCCGCCGAAAGGCGGTTCCAGCGCGCCCGATGCGGACGTCAAGGCGGCCGTCGACTACATGGTCACCGCGGCCAAGTGATGCGCTGACCGTTCCGGCACCAAAAAAATGCCCCGCATGTGCGGGGCATTTTTTTTGCAGGACAAAAACGCTGTCAGGCCTGGCGCCGCCGGCGGGCGGCCGCCACGGCAGCCAGCAGGCCGATGCCGCACAGGAGGATGCTGTCCGGTTCCGGCACGGCGGCGGTCTCGTCGCCGACCAGGAAGGCGATGCTGAAGCCGGCGACCGTGCGCGCGTCGATGGTGTCCTCGCCGTAGGCATACAGGTCCTGCACGTCGGGGAAGATGCCGTCCCACGGATCCGGATTGGTGACGAGCTGTTCCAGGCCGTCGAAGGTGGCGATGACGTTGTTGGCGGCGTCGAAGAAGTACAGGGTGGCCGCGCGCAGCGCCGGCGAGGACAGCAGGTCGAGGCCGTTGCCGTCGCCGACGCCGATGCCGAACACCAGCGCTTCGTTGCTCGCGGTGAACAGCGTCGCGCCCCCACCGGTCGGGTCGCTGGCCTGCAGCGAGATCGTGATCAGGCTCTGGCCGTTGGCCTGGACGACTTCCGACTCGCTGACGACGAGGCGCACGTCGCGGTAGAAAGTCTGTTCGGCCACGTTGTCGAACGTGGTCGTGGCCAGCACCGCGCCCGCATCGTTCGTCCCCTGCACGTAGATCGAATACGAAGAACCGTTCTGCACGAACGGCACTGCCGCCGCCGGAAGCGCCGTCGCACCGGCGCCCAGTAACAGCATCAGTGAAAACAGGTATTTTTTCATGTTATCCCCTTGGTGAACTCAGCAAATGCTAATAGTTAAGCAATTACCGTTCCATAAGTAGAAACATTTATAAATCAATCACTTGGGAAAGGATTCAAACAGCTGTTTCCATGTGCTGTAAAAGATTTCGACAATGCAATATATTAATTGCAGTCGGCATCCATGCAACACCCGAAGGCAATACCAATGTAATTGGTTTTTTATTATCTAATAAAAATTATGACAATTATTATTGCCTTAAATAAATTCGAGCAATCGATTAAAAAAGTCGATACACCATGGGAAAGCGCGCCCTGTCTGTGAAATATTTTTCTGCCTCGTTCGCATGGACGACATGCAAATAGCACATTAAATATTATTGATGATTACATATTTTCGGTAACAACTTCTTACAAACACCCGGTTCAAAACCTCGTATCCTGCGTTTTTCCAGCAGGAATAAATGCAGTTAAGCACTTTTACGAGGAAAAGATAATGCAACAACCGGTTTCCGGCGTTCCGCCCACCCAGCCCTCTTCCGCTTTCCGCTTCACGCTCCTGCTGGCCGCGCTGGCCACGGTGGGAACGGTATCCGCCGCCACGCTGCCGGTCGGCCCGGGCAAGACCTACGCGGCGCCGTGCGCCGCCTTCGCCGCCGCCAGGGATGGCGACACCGTCGAGATCGACGGCAGCGCGACCTACAAGGGCGACGTCTGCGGCATCTACCGCAATACCCTGACGATCCGCGGCGTCAACGGCCGCCCGAAGATCGACGCGAACGGCGCGAACGCCATGGGCAAGGGCACCTGGGTCGTGGCCGGCAACGACGTCACCATCGACAACGTCGAGATGTCCGGCGCCAGAGTGGCGGACAAGAACGGCGCCGCGCTGCGCCTGGAAGGTACCAAGTTCACCCTGCGCAACAGCTTCCTGCACGATAACGAGAACGGCATCCTGAGCGGCGCGAATGCGAACAGCGACGTGCTGATCGAGAACAGCGAGTTCGGCCACAATGGCTACGGCGACGGCTATTCGCACAACCTGTACATCGGCAACGTCAAGAGCCTGACCTTCCGCTACAACTATGCGCACGATGCTAACGTCGGCCACAACCTGAAGTCGCGCGCGCTCGTCAACACCATCGCCTACAACCGCTTCTCCAGCCTGGCCCCGGGCCAGGCCGGCACCACGGCGGCGGGCCAGCCGAGCTACGAGATCGACCTGCCGAACGCCGGCACGTCCTACGTGATCGGCAACGTGATCCAGCAACCGGCGGCCAACCAGAACCCGACCATGCTGGCCTATGGCGAGGAAGGTGCGAGCAATGCCGGCAAGGATTTATATGTAGTCAACAATACCTTCCTGAACGACTACGGCTCGGGCGGCACCTTCGTGCTGGTCGGTGCCGGCGTCACGACGCCGGTCCTGCTGCAGAACAATATCTTCGGTGGCGTGGGCAGCGTGACGAACCAGGCCAATGCGACCGACAAGACCAATTACCGCGCGGCCGCGCCGGGCTTCGTCAACCGCACGGGCTACGACCTGCACCCGACCGCCAACGCGCAGGTGATCGATGCCGGTTCGGCGCCGGGCAAGTCGGCCGCCGGCGTGGCCCTGGCGCCGGTGGCGCAGTACCGCCATAGCGCGGCGGGCGAGACCCGTCCGGCCAGCGGCCAGCTCGACATCGGCGCCTATGAAGCGGCCGCCGCCACGACGGCGCCGGCCGTGCCGGCAACGGCGACCTGGACCGCCTGCGCCAGCGAGAACGGCACCTGCACCGTCCCGGGCACGCGCCAGGTGCGCTACGGCGCCGGCGGCAAGTTCGCCACCAGGGTCGTGACCGGCGCGGTGCGCTGTTCGAACTCGGTGTTCGGCGACCCGGCCGTCGGCCTGGTGAAAGCCTGCAGCTATTCCAGCGTGGCGCGCTGACCGGCGCCCGTCACCGGCCTTCCAGCGCGAACTGGAAGGCCGGCGGGATGCCGCCGGCCCGGAGCAGGCGTTGCCCGACGTCCCACGATCCCTGCATCGACAGGTGGTGCTTGTCGAAATACAGGCTGGCGCGGTCCGGGCCGTAGGCCGAGCAGATGCCGCCGGGGCACAGCAGCGCCTCGGCGTCGAAATAGGCGATGCCCGCATGCGTTTGCGCATGGCGGCGCAGGCTGTCGTTGGCGCGCACCACCTCGTCCGGCATGCGGTTGGTTCCCGCCTCGCACTCCTTGAACGGGAAACGCAGGGCCTTTTCGCGGCACAGGCGGTCGTAAGCTGTGATGACCGGCACCTTGCCGAGCAGGATCACGCGCTTGCCGGCCGCCACGTAGCCGTCGACCTGGCGCAGCAGCGTCGGCAGGAACTGCGGGGAATTGTGCTGGTATTCGCTCCATGATGCGCCGAGGATGAGCACGTCGGCGGCGTCGATCGCCGCGCGCCAGACCGGCTGCGACGCCGTGCAGTCGGCGACGCGGCGCGCGTCGACGAACTTGCCGATCTCGCCGAACACGGGCGGGCAGGAGCCGACTTCCAGGTTGCGGAAGCGAAACCCGCCATGCTCGGCGAAGGTGGCGACGATGCCGACGTAGTGGGCGGCATGCGAATCGCCCAGCAGCACGACGCGCGCGGCCGGCAGGCTGCCCTTGCCCAGCGCACAGCGCGGATTGTCCAGTTCCCCGCGGTCGAGCACCTTGCGCTGGCAGACGTAGTCGAATGCCGTGGTCGGCGGGTCGAGCGCGCGCAGCGCGGCCAGCGAACGCGCATAGGCGCCGTTCCCGGCGGGCAGGAAACGGTCCGGGTACACGAAGGCGATCGATACCCCGGCCAGCACGACCGAGCCGGCGGCCCAGGCGACGAAGCCGGCGCGCCAGCCGATCCGGTTCCCGCGCCGCGCCGGCTGTTCGACGCAGCGGTAGGTCAGTTCGGCCAGCGCCAGCGTCGCCACGAAGATGGATGCGCCCGCCGCCGGTCCCGGCTCGCCGTAGCCGTAGCGGTACAAGGCCAGCAGCGGCCAGTGCCACAAGTAGGCGGAATACGAGATGGCGCCGACCCGGCGCAGCGCGGGCGTGCCCAGCAGGCGGGAAATGACGTTGGCGCCGTTGGCGCCGGCGCCGCCCAGGACCAGGAGGGCGGCGCCCGCCGTCGGCGGCACGGCCCACCAGCCGGGAAAGACAAAGCGTTCCGACAGCAGCGCGATCGACGCCAGCACCAGCGCCAGTCCGGTCGCCGCCAGCGGCAGGGCGTAGCGCGCCAGGGTACGCAGCTGGCCGGGCGTGCCGGCCACGACGACGGCCGCGGCCAGCGCTCCGAGCAGCAGCTCGCCGCAGCGGCTGGGCAGCATGTAGTAGGCGAAGCCCGGGCTGTGGGCAAAAGCGGCCTGGCCGAGCGCGAACGAGGCCACCGCCACCAGCGCGATCGAACCCGCCAGCGCCGCCAGGCGCCGGCGGCACAGGGCCAGCGCGACGACCGGCCAGACCAGGTAGAACTGTTCCTCGACGCCCAGCGACCACAGGTGCAGCAGCGGCAGCTCGCCGCTGCTGGCGGCAAAATAACCGGTGTCCTGGAACAGCCAGAAGTACACGTTGGCCATCGAGGCGAACGACCAGACGGCCGACTTGGCCGCCGCGCGCGCGTCTTCCGGCAACAGCATGAGCTGCGCCGCGGCCAGCGTCGCGCACACCACCACCGTCATCGCCGGTGCGATCCGGCGGATGCGGCGGAAATAGAAATCGATGAAGGAAAAGCTGCCCTCGCGGCCCGCCCTGAAGATATGCGCGCTGATGAGGTAGCCGGAAATCACGAAGAACACGTCCACGCCGACGAAACCGCCGGGCAGCAGGTCCTTGTTGATATGAAAGACGATCACCGCGAGCACGGCAAGCGCGCGCATGCCGTCGATGTCCGGCCGATAGCCGAGCGTATCCGGCAAGCCCAGCGTGGCATGCGCGTCCCGTTTCATGGTTTCCCCTGCCCCGCGCGGTGCACGGGTTTGTTTTTCTTGGTTACTCGTATTGATTTACAAAAATACAGTCTTGTGTGCTGCCAGTAAATAAAAACCTGAAAAACGATGCCGGGATGCGACATGGGCCGCATCCATGAAAAAACCCCGGGGCCTGTCGGCTCCCGGGGTCGTGTTCCTGCGCGGTGCGCGGGGCGTGCTTACCAGATGATCACGCGGTCCTTCGGCGCCAGGTACATCTTGTCGCCCTGCTTGACCTTGAAGGCGTCGTAGTAGCCCGGCTGGTTGCGCAGGGTGCCGTTGGCGCGGAACTGGCCCGGCGAGTGCGGGTCGGTCTTGACCTGCACGATCTGCTGCTGCTCGCGCATCTTGGTGCGCCACACCTGCGCCCAGCCCATGTACAGGCGCTGTTCGCCGCTGAAGCCGTCGATCACCGGCGCCTTCTTGCCCTTCAGCGAGATCTGGTAGGCCTTGTAGGCGATGGCCAGGCCCGAGTTGTCGGCGATGTTCTCGCCCAGCGTCAGTTCGCCGTTGACGTGGTAGCCCGGGATCGGTTCGAAGGCGTTGTACTGGTTCACCAGCATCGCGGTCTTGGCCTTGAAGTTCTTGTGGTCGGACGCGGTCCACCAGTCGCGCAGGTTGCCGTCGCCGTCGTACTGGGCGCCCTGGTCGTCGAAGCCGTGGCTGATCTCGTGGCCGATCACGGCGCCGATGCCGC
>DAMAFT010000044.1:0-12723 GCA_031995805.1 Massilia sp. | reverse complement strand
TCAGCCCGGGCGCCGGCACCGGCCCAGGTGGCAGCAGCGGCTGCGGTCGCGCCACCCGCGCCGGCGCCGGCGGTGCTGCAGGACCTGCCCGAGGCGCGGCCGGCGAACCCGCTGGCCGACCTCGCGCCGGCCCCGGCGAAGCCGGCCAGGCCGGCGCCCAGGGACCAGTTGACGCGCGCGCTGGAAAAGCCGGCGAAGGACAAAACGGCACGCGAGCGCAAGGCCGAGCAGGCGAAGCTCGCGCGGAAAGGCGCCAGGGAAAAGGCCGCCAAGGCTGGCAAGGCCGCCGAGGCGGACAGCGACGTCGTGCTGCTGGCCGCCCTGATGACGCACATGCAGCCGCTCAACCGCAAGGCCACCCCGGCGCAGCAATTGAAGGTCTGCCGCCAGTACAATGCCGCCGGCGAGGAACAGTGCCGGCTGCGGGTGTGCGAGGCGGCCGGTCCGAAGGAAGCCGCCTGCCGCGGCGTGGCGAAGGCGCCGGCGCCGTCCGGCACCTGAGCCGTCAGGGCGTGCAGCGCGCCAGGAAGGCGTCGAACAGGTCGCGCAGCAGGGGAAGGCGGGCGTTCAGGCGATGGTCGCCCTGGACCAGGTGCAGCGTGCAGCCGCGCAGGCGCGCGAAGCGGATCGCGTGCTCGCAGGGGATGACTTCGTCGTCCCAGCCGTGCACGATCTCCGTGCGCCCGGCCGGCACCTGCGGCGCCTGGCTCGGATAGCCGGGCATGTACAGCGCGGGCGCCAGCAGGAACGTGCCGTGTGCGCCCAGCCGCGTTGCCGCCTCGGCCGCCACCCATCCGCCCATGCTCGAACCCGCGAGGACCAGGGGCGCCTGCACGCCGGCGCAGGCCTGCAGCAGCTGCGCCAGGCGCGCGGCCGGATCCGTCGTGTGCGAATAGTCGAGCGCCAGCACGTCCCAGCCGCGCGCCCGCGCCACCTCGCCCAGCGCCGCGATCTTCGCGCCCGCGGGGCCGCTTTCCTTGCCGTGCATGAAGTGCACCAGTCCATGTGCCATCGTCTGCCTCCCGTGATCCGTCGTATTACTAGTACCACTAGTATGCGTCATCATGGCCGGCCCCGAACGCCTGGTGCGCCAGCGCCGCGACCACGGCCAGGCATGCCGCGCCGAGGTCGCGCCGGCGCGCCAGCGCGTCCACCACGCGGCGGCCGTCGCGCGCCGCGCGCAGGACGGCGACGGCCTCGGGGCCGGACGGCCGCGCGCCCTGGCGCAGCAGTTGCGCGACGACGCCGGCGCGCCAGCCGGTGAAGTCGGTCTCGGCCGAATACAAATCCCAGGGCTGCGCCTCCAGCGCGGCGCGCAGGGCTGGCAGGGCGCCGGCCACGGGATCGGCGCCGGCGGCCAGCGCCATGTCGACCATGGTCTCGTCCAGCGACGCGGCGGCGGCGGCAAGGACGCTGCCGTCGGCCGTGCGCGCGTCCGCGCCGTGCGCATGCAGCCAGTCGAACGCGTCCCAGGCCAGGTGGCGCGCCGCCTGCGCCAGCGCACGGGCGCCGCCGGTGCGCAAGTCGGCGCCCTGCTCGACCAGGAAGGCGAGGATCGCCGTATTGCCGGCCGCCGCCGCGGCGTCCAGCGCCGCCGCCAGCATGTCGGCGCGGCGCGCGCCGCTGTCCAGCAGCAGCGCCAGCACGCGGACGTAGTCGGCATCGGCGCGGCCGGGCGCGCTGGCTTCATGCACGCAGGCGCCGCCGGCCACGGCGCCCACGGCCAGCCAGTCGTCGGCGCACGGATCGGCGCCATGGTGCAGCGCCAGCCGCACCGCGTCGACGCGGCCGTGGCGGCAGGCCATCTCCAGGAAGACTTCCCAGAACCGGCCGCGCCAGGCCGCCACGTCGTCGCCGTCATGGACCAGGGTTTCGCGCAGGCCGGCCAGGCGGCCGGCGGCGAAGGCGCCGAGCCAGGCGCCGGCGCCCGCCACGGCAGGAGGCGGGCCGAGGGGCGCGACGGCAGCGGCCACCGCTTCCGGCCACGGCGCGTCCGCATCCAGCGCCTCCTCGCCCAGCGCGCCGAGGGCGAGGCGCAGGTCGACATCGAAGGCGCTGCCCAGCGCCAGCACGGCGGCCAGCTTCAGCGGCGCCGGCAGCGCGGACCTGCCGAGGAAGGACCGCATGGCGTCCTGGTAGCCGGGCACGGGGTGCTGCGGCGCCATCTGGTGGCGTTCCAGCAGCGCGTGCCAGCGCACGCGGATCTCGTCCAGGCACGTGCAGTCCTCCAGCGCCAGGAACCAGTCGAGGTCGGGCCCCCGCGTCATCGCTGCGCCCCCGGATGGAGCAGCGCGTCGATCGCCGCCAGCACCGGCAGCGCGGCGCCCGCGATGCCGACGCCCGGCAGCCCGCCCAGGTCCGCCTCGCGCGGATTGATGCGCACCAGTGCGCCGCCATGCTGCTGCACGACGCGCCGGGCGAAGCGGCGCACCGCCGGCAGGGCGGTGCCGGCGCCGATCTCGACGACCACCGGCCGGCGTACCGACTCCAGCCAGCGCTGGCGCCGCAGGGCCTGGGCGGCGCTGCGCGCGTCGAGCCAGGCCGTGTCGTCGAACATCAGGATGCCCGGGCGGGCCAGGCCGCCGCAATGCGGGCAGGCGGGCAGCGGACCGAGCCAGCGGCAGGCCGCGGCGTCGACCGCGGGCGCCAGGGCGGCGGCGCTCCAGGTCATGTCCGCGCAGGGCAGCATGCATTGCAGGTAGTGGATCGAGCCGTGGCACTCTTCGATGCGCAGCGGATCGAAGCCGGCGCGCTGGAAGTGGCCGTCGACGTTGCTGGTGTGGACGAAGGCGCCGTGCGGGCGCGCCTGGCCCCAGCGCCACAGCATGCCGAAGCCGGCATGCGGCGCGACCCGGCGGTACAGCGTCAGCCGGTGTCCGTAGAAGCCCCAGGCGCGGCGCGGGTCGTCGTGGAACGCCGCCGGCGCGGCGATGTCGGCGAAGGCGATGCCGCCGGCGGCCAGCGCCGGATACGCCTGCCAGAAGCCGGCGTCGCCGCGGAAATCGGGCAGGCCGGAATCGACGCCCATGCCGGCGCCGGCGGCGATCACCAGCGCGTCGGCGCCGGCGACCAGCGCGGCGGCGCGCTCGATGGCGGTGCGGTCGAGGGCGGCGCGGTCGAGGGCGGATGCACCGCTCATACGCGCCCCTGCGGGAGGATGCGGGCGTAGCGGCTGCCGGCGGTGTCGAGGGCGATGGCCCAGTCGCCGCGCCGTTCCAGGGCGGCCACCAGCGCACAGGTACGGTTGTAGCCGATGCGAAAGCGCCGCTGCAGGCGCGAGATCGGATACAGCAGGATCTGCTGCCCCTGTGTGCGCATGGCGGCGACCCAGTCGGCCGCCTGCGGCAGCAGCGGATCGTCGGCGCCGGCGCCGTCCACCGCACCGGCGGGTTCGGCGGGATCGGCCGGCGGCCAGGCCGGGCGGCCGTTGCCGGCCCGGGCCTGGCGGCAGGCGAGGGGCGCGACGACGATGAGCGGAGCGACGAGGGCGAGCAGTCGCCTGCGCGGGATCGAATGCATGGTGTCTCCTTTCGAGAATGGGTGCCGGCCGGACCGTGGCGGCGGAGCAGGAACATGCTAGCGGCGCCTGCGACAGCCGCTGTCGCGTTGCCCGCTTATGCTATCCACGGTAATGCAACCCGGTAAATATGCGAGATACAAGAATTATTGTGTTAGCATTTCCTGATAGAAAGAAAGGTCCGCGATCCACATGACGACTCCGTCAGCACATTGGCAGCAGAACGAACGCATCAACGCACAGATCCTGGCCTACGGCCCCGCGCTGTTCGAGGCCGTCCGGCAGGAAGTCTTCGACAAGGCGACGCTGCCGGCAGGACAGCATGACCGCGCCGCGCATGGGCGCAACCAGGCGGCGTTGACGGCGACGGTGGCGCAGGTATGCGAAGAAGCGCGCTGGAAACCGGCGATCAGCAAGGCTGCGTTCTGGAGCGTCGCCTGGGAACGCATCGTGTACCAAGGGACGCGCGCCGGCAAGGCATCGGTCGAGATCGAGAGCATGCGCGAGCGTATTCCCTTGTTCGCCGACCATACGGTCTACGACAAGGACGCGTACCGCTTCGACGCGGACGAATGGGAGCGCTTCTGCTCCCACTGGAAGCAGCGATTCGCGTGGCATGAACTGGTGCGCCGCGCATGCGCGAAGCAGGGCAGGGCCTTGACCCGCGACGAGGTCGACGGCTTGTGCACCGCGGACGGCGCCATCCCGGCCTGGAGCGGGCAGACGCAGGACGCGCACGTCCTGGCCGGGCGGGCCGCAGCGTGCCGGACGCGCTTCAAGGGCTGGCTGCAGTTCGCCAAGGCCCAGTGCGACTGGGAGGGCAGCCTCGCGGGGTTTGCGCAGGCGGGCACCGAAGCGATTGCGATCATGACCAAGAGCGGTGCCTACGAGGGCGTGGCGTTTTCCGCGCATGCGGAAAAGATGGAGAAGTACGTCGCGATCGCGGACTTCCTGGCGGCGCTCGACGGCGACAACGCGCTGGACCATTATACCGGCCGGGACTACGTGCATTGCCACGAACTGCAGACCGGGGAGGCGTACCGGCGCGAGAAGGAGCGCTTCTGGGAAGTGCAGGCGCGGTTCGAGGCGCATTTCGGCAACATCACCGCATTGCACCTGATGATGGATCTCGGCTTCAAGACGGTGAAGCCGGATCGCGTCATCGCCTGGCTGTTCTCGCAACTGGGCTGGCTCCAGACCTTGCCGGCCACGCTGTCGCATCCCCAGGTAATCGCGGCCTACAACAACGACGCCGTCGTCCAGGAAGTGCTGTACCGTGCGGACGTGATGGCGGCGGCGCTCGGCGCCGATGCGTCGGGCCTGTCGGTCCACCGCCTGCTCGACATCTGGTTCGTCAAGTACGGCCAGGAGCCCGAAGCCCGCTTCGGCGTCGCCACCAGGCTGGAAGGCCGCGCGGGCACGGGGTTGAAGGAGCTGTACGAAGGGGTGCGTGCGCGCGGCGGCCTTGCGCCGGTGCCGGCGCTCGGCGATGCGGCCGGATGGCCGGCGCCGCGGCAGTGGAAGCCGATCGCGAGGAAAGCGCGCAGTGAGCCGGCCTCTTCGAAGGAAGATGCGCCGCGTGCGCCGCGTGCGCCGCAGTCCGAGCGCGGCGTCGCCGTGGCCGTCCGGAAGATCCGGGAGGTGGCGGAACAGGAGCGCTACCGGGCCTGGAAGGAAGGCCGCAACGCGGTCCCGCCGATGTATCCGGCAAGGATCGACGACGCCGCCAAGGAAGCGGTCCTGCAACTGATAATGAATGGCGTCGAAGCCCACGCGGCATTGCGGCAGGTGCTCGGCCTGGACGGAGGTGCGGCATGAACGCGCGATCCGGCGGCAATGGCGCCTTCGACCGCGACGCGCAGCTGCGCCTGTGCGCGGCGCAACTGGAAATCCTCCGCACGACGCTCGGCGAACGCTGGCCGGCGCTGCGCAAGACGCGGCTACGGCAGGAGGGACTGGCGGAAGCGAAGTCGCTCGTCAAGCACATCATCCGCGTGGCAAGCGAATCGGTCGATTTCTATGCGACGGTGGACTTCGTCACGCAACAGGCCGAGGAGCGCCTGGCGCGGATGCGCGAGGCCAGCAACGGGCGAGCGCTGCTCGGCCACCGGAAGAACTGGGATCAGTTGACGCACGAGCACATGGTGCCCGGCAGCGCCGTCCTGCACGCCCTGACGGAACTGGCGCCCGGCGCGCCGATCCTGCCGGTGCTGGACGAACTGAGCTTCCGTGCGCTCGTCTCCGGGAGCAAGCGCGGTGGCGCCGTACACGCGGGAACCGATGCGCACCTGCTGGATTCCTCGTCCGGCCTGAAGCAGCGCCTGCCCGAGGTGGAGAAAACGGGGCTGTTCGCGCGCGGCTTCGCGAGCATCGACGAGGTGCCGTTCCGGCTGCGTCCGTTGATGCGCTACGACGCCGTCGGCCTGCTCGACGGCCTGGTGCCGCAGAATGCGCGCGCGGCGTCCCTGAAGCAGGCCTACCTCGACGCCCTGCCGCCGGCACGGCCCGCCGGTCCGGCGGATGCGCGCAAGCGCCGACCCGGCAAGGGACGCTGACGATGACGACCAACCAGAAATCCCTGCTGCGCCAGTGGCAGATGCTGCGCATGGTGCCGCGCGCGCCGGCCAGCATCTCGGCCACGGAACTGCACGGGCAGCTCGCGGCCGAGTTCCCGGTGGCCAAGCGCACCGTCGAGCGCGACCTGAAGGAACTGGCGGCGGTGTTCCCGATCGTCGTCGACGAGGGAAGCAAGCCGTTCCGCTGGAGCTGGATGCAGCACGCCAGCTTCAATTTGCCGGGCCTGACGGTGCCGGAGGCGCTGACGCTGGCCATGGTCGAGCAGCACCTGCGCCACCACCTGCCGCCCGGCGCCGTCGACGCGCTGCGCCCGCACTTCGAGTCCGCCGCGCGCACGCTCGGCCCGGCCGGCGACGCGGCGTCGCGCCGCTGGCTGGACAAGGTACGCAGCGTGCCGCAGCAGCAGCCGCTGCTGCCGCCGCGCCTGGACGAGGCCTGCCAGCGCACCGTCTACCTGGCGCTGGCCCACGACCGCCAGCTGCGCCTGCACTACCGCAAGCGCGACGCCGCCGAGCCGACCGTGTACGAACACGTGCATCCGCTGGCCGTGGTCCAGCGCGGCGGCCTGGTCTACCTGGTCTGCATGTTTTCCGGCTTCGAGGACGTGCGCACGATCGCCCTGCACCGCGTGCAGCAGGCCGAGGCCCTGTACGAGCCGGCGCGCCGCAAGGCCGGCTTCGACATCGACGCCTACATCGCTTCGGGCCAGTTCGGCGTGATCGCCGGCGCCCCGATCACGCTGCGCGCGCGCTTTTCGCGCACGGCCGGCGAGCACCTGCACGAGACGCCGCTGAGCGCCGACCAGGTGTTGTCGGCCGGCGCCGACGGCGAGCTGCGGCTGGCCGCGACCGTGCCGAACACGCGCGCGCTGGTATGGTGGCTGCTCGGCTTCGGCGACGGCGTGGTGATCGAGGAGCCCGCCGCGCTGCGCGAGGAGATGGCCGGGATCGTGCGGCGGATGGCGGCGGCGTACGCTTAGCGCTGGACGCCGCGTCCGTGCACCCGTCGTACCTGCGCAGGGACGATGGCTTTCCCTATCCGGCCTGCTCGAACGCCCGCATCAGCCCCTGCTCGGCATCTTCCGACAGCACCAGCTCGACGGCCATGCGCGCCCGCGTGAGCGCGACGAACAGGTTGCGGCGCGCCGTCTCGTCGAGTTCGGCGAAGTCGAATTCGGCGACGACGACCGCCGGCGCGCTCTGGCCCTTGTAGCGGTACACCGATTCGACCAGCAGTTCGCCGTCGCTCCAGCGCGGCTCGCCGTCGCGCCCGTATTCGCCGGTGAAGCGGCGCGTCGCGTGCGGCCCGATTCCCACGCGGTGCAGCAGCAGCGAGCGCCCGCGTCCGCGGCAGCACACCACCGCGATGTCCTCGACGGCGAAGCCGCGCGCCAGCAGGTCGGCGACGGCCGCCTCGGTCGCCGCCAGCAGGCCGGCATCGTCGCGGTAGGTGCGTACGCCGGGCACTTCGCCGCCGTAGGGGTTGTGGGCGCACAGCGGCGGCTGCACCAGGCCCAGCGCGTTGATCGTCTCGCACACGCGCCGCGGGCTGCGGAAATTGTCGCTGCAGCGGATCGCCACCGCGCCGGGCAGCTCGAACGGCGCCTGGCGGTACAGGCGCTGGGCCTCGTCCTCGAGCAGGTACAGGCGGCCGTCGGGTTTCAGGCGGCTGCACAGGCTCTGGACCCAGTCGGCGTCGAAGTCCTGGCCCTCGTCGATCACCAGCAGGTCGAGCGACGCGGCGAAATCCGCGCTGGCGGCGACGTACGCCGCCGCCATGTCGCGGAAACCGTCCGGCGAGAAGTCCGGTTCGGCGCCGCCACGGCGGGCGTGTTCCACGCACAGCTCGTGGTAGTTCACGACTTCGGCGCGGGATGGCGCCAGGCGGCGCACGTGGTCCGCCAGCGTGCGGTTGAAGCAGACGTAGCAGGCCTTCAGTCCGGCGGCCATGGCCTCCTCGAGCAGGCGCAGCGCCAGCTGGGTCTTGCCGGAACCGGCCGTGCCCTGGATGCGGAAGATGCCGGACGGCGCCTCGATGCGCGGCACCCAGGTCGCCAGCCCGTCGGCCAGCCGGCGCACGGCGCCGTCGACGTGGCCGCGCATGGCGTCCAGGTCGGGCGTGACCTGGAACTGGTTCAGCAGCAGGCGCCGCAGGGCGTCGCGGTCGACGTCGCCGTGCGCGGGCGGGGCGGCCTGCACCAGCCAGTCGCGCACGATCGCCGCCAGTTGGCCGTAGCGCTCGGCGTCGACGATCCGCTCGCGCGGGACCGACGCCACCGCCGCATCGCCCAGCGCGTAGTCGGGCAGCACCAGGCAGCTCAACAGGGCTGGCCGGATCCGCGCTTCCTGCAGGCGCCGCTGCATGGCGACGCGCTGCATCTCGACCTGGTGCGCGACGTCGCATTCGCGTTCGCCGTACAGCTTGACCACCTGGCCGGCGCGCAGCACCACGTCGCCGGCCTTCACTTCCATCAGCAGCAGCGCGCCGTTCGGCGCCAGCACGGCGATGTCGATCTCGCCGTAGCGGTCGCGTCCGCCCTGCAGCGTGTGCAGGGCGATGTTGTGGAACACGTCGAAGCCGGCCGGCAGGCCGTCGCGCAGGCATTCGAGCACGTCGAGTTCGCGAAAGTGCCCGGCGCGCATGCGCAGGGGCGGGAGGGAAGGAGAAAGGGCGGCCATGGCGGGACGGCTTGAATGAGATTTCTTATTATCAACAAACTTTGCCTTTTCGCACAAGCCCAGGCAGGGCGCGGTGCGCTTGCGTGTGGCATCTTGTTGAAAATGATTCTCATTAGCGATATGATGCCCGGCTGCCATCCACCGCCACGAGGTCCGCTTCCCATGCATCGCGCCGCTCCACCGCCCGCATCCCCGCGCCGCCGCCTGCGCCTGCCGTCGCTGCGCCAGGCCTGGTTCCAGTTGCACTGGCTGGCCGGGATCACTGCCGGCACGTTGTTGCTGGTGATCGGCCTGACCGGCGCCATCCTGGCCTTCCGCGACGAACTGCTCGACCTGGCCAACCCGGGCGTGCGCAGCGTGGCCGTGCGCGCGGCACCGATGCTGGCGCCGGATGCGCTGCTGGACGCGGTGCGGCGCGCCCATCCGCACGAGCGCATCACCAACCTGATGGTGTATGCGGCGCCGGGCCGCTCCGCGCGCGCGATCTTCGCGCCGGCGCCGGGCCAGCGCCGCGGCGAGTCGGTCTACGTCGACCCCTACGACGGCGCCATGCTGCCGCACCTGGCCGGCGAGGCGGCGTTCGAGTGGGTCGAGTCGCTGCACCGCTGGCTGCTGCTGCCGCGCGAACCGGGCCGCGCCGTGCTGGGGACGCTGGCGCTGTGCCTGATCGGCCTCGCGCTGAGCGGCCTGTACCTGCGCTGGCCGCGCCGCGTGGGCGACTGGCGCGCCTGGTTCACCGTGAATCCGCGCCTGAAGGGCCGCTCCTTCCTGTGGAGCCTGCACGCCGTGGCCGGCACCATCGCGTTGCCGTGCTACCTGGTATTCGCCGGCACCGGCGCCTACTGGGCCTTCGACGTGGTGCGCGACACGCTGGACGGCTGGGCCGACGTGCGCCGCGCGCCGCGTGCGGCCGCCAACACCGCGAAGGGCAAGAAGCCGGCGCAGCAGCCGTTGCCGGCGCTGGCGCCGGCCTGGAACACCTTCACGACGCAGGCGCCCGGCTGGGCGATGGCCAGCCTGCGCATTCCCGACAAGGCCGGCCAGCCGCTGCAGTTCAGCTGGTTGTCGAAGGCGGCGCCGCACGAGCGCGCGCGCGGCAGCATGGCGGTCGGCGCCGACGGTGCGCTGCTGAAGAACGAGCCTTATGCCAGCCTGGGCGCCGGCCGGCGCGCGCTGGCCGCTATCTACCCGCTGCACATGGGCACCTTCTGGGGGCTGCCGGGCCGCATCGTCATGCTGCTGGCGAGCCTGGCGCTGCCCGGCTTCGCGATCACCGGCTGGATGCTGTACCTGAGCCGGCGCCGCCAGGCGCGCGCGGTGCAGCGCGAACGCGCCGCGCTGGCGGCCGTGGACGGCGCGGCATCCTCCGCCACGGGCACGGTACCGACGCTGCTGGCCTTCGCCAGCCAGAGCGGCCAGGCCGAGCGCATCGCGCTGCACACGGCGGCGGCGCTGCGCCGCGCCGGCATGGACGTGCACGTGCAGCCACTGGCCGCGCTGGCGTTCGACGACCTGGGGCGCTACCGCAAGGCGCTGTTCGTGGCCAGCAGCTTCGGCGAGGGCGAGCCGCCGGACTCGGCGCGCCGCTTCGACCGCGAACTGGAGCGCGCCGGCGCCGCAGGGGCAGCAGCAGCGGGTGGCGCGCTGCCGCACCTGCAGTACGCCGTGCTGGGGCTGGGCGACCGCAATTACGCGCAGTTCTGCGGCTTCGGCCATGCGCTGGACCGGCGCCTGCACGCGCTCGGCGCCCGGCCCCTGTTCCCGATCATCGAGGTCGACCAGGGCGATGCCGCGGCGCTGGGACGCTGGGCCAGCGCGCTCGACGTGGGCGCAGGCGCCGGTGCGGATGGCACCTGGGACGCCGATGCGGCCCCGTTCGCGGACTGGCTGCTCGCGGCGCGCACCGAACTCAATCCCGGCAGCCTGGGCGCGCCGCTGTTCGAACTGGCCCTGCAGCCCGGCCCCGGTGCGCAATGGCGGGCCGGCGACCTGGTCGAGGTGGCGCCGCGCCATGCGCCGGACGCCGTCGCGGCCTGGCTGGCCGCGAGCGGACTGGATGGGAAGAGCCTGGTCGCGCGCGGCGACGGGCGTGCGACGCTGGCCGAGGTACTGGCCACGAGCGACCTGCCGAACACGGCCCACGGCTTCGCGTCGGAACAGGAGTGCGCCGACGCGCTCAAGCCGGCGGCGCCGCGGCGCTATTCGATCGCCAGCGTCGGCGCCGACGGTGCGGTGCAGCTGCTGGTGCGCCAGGTGCGCCACGAACAGGGGCTGGGACTGGCTTCCGGTTGGCTGACGGCGCATGCCGCGACGGGCACCCTCGTTCGCGCACGAATCGTGCCGAATCCATCATTTCATGGTCCGATCGATGACGTTCCGTGTATCTACATCGGCAACGGGTCCGGCCTGGCCGGGCTGCGCGCGCACTTGCGCGAGCGCGTCGGCGCGGGACGCGGGCGTAACTGGCTGTTGTTCGGCGAGCGCCAGCGCGCGTTCGACAGCCTGTGCGCGCACGAGATCGCGCAGTGGCAGGCCGCCGGCATGCTGCCGCAACTCGACCTGGTGTTTTCCCGCGATGGCGGCGGCGCCGGCTACGTGCAGGACCGCCTGCGCGCGCGCGCCGACATGCTGCGCGACTGGATCGGGCAGGGCGCCGTCGTCCACGTGTGCGGCAGCCTGCAGGGGATGGCCGGCGGGGTCGACGATGCGCTGGCCGAGGTGCTCGGCGCCGCGGCGCGCGATCGCCTGATGGAGACCGGGCGCTACCGCCGCGACGTATACTGAGGCGCGGCCGTCAATGCTCGAGCGGCTGGAACAGACCCGCCAGGCCGATGGGCGGACACTGCTGCTCGTGCGCGGCGGTGCCGGCAGCCGGATCGGCGCCGGCCGTGTAGACCGCGAACACCCCGAGCCCGGCGAGCGCTGCCGCCAGCAATCCCTTGACGATGACCATGTTCGCCTCCTTGTCGTTGTCCGGACCAAGCCGTCTACAGTCCAGTGTAGGCGGCATGCATACGTTGTCAACCTGACGCGATTGCGCGGCGCACCATGGCGTGCGCGGCATTGCCATTCCTTATATCTTCGATAGGGAAACATTATTTCCTTAATGTAACTAATCTCGCTACAATGCATTGCATTGTCCCGCCTTGCCCGCTTCCTTCTTTTCCAGCCGCCTGCCCTTGCTTTCCGCCCCGTTGCCATGACACCGAACTTCGAGAACTCCGACCTGATGTACCGCCTGCTGGTGCAGGGCGTCGTCGACTACGCGATCTACATGCTGACGCCGGACGGCATCGTGGCCAACTGGAATGCCGGCGCCCAGCGCGCCAAGGGCTACACGGCGGACGAGATCGTCGGACGGCACTATTCGACCTTTTATACGCCCGACGATGCCGCCGCCGGCCTGCCGGCCGTGAACCTCGAGATCGCGCGCAGCAGCGGGCGCTTCGAGGACGAGGGCTGGCGCCTGCGCAAGGACGGCAGCACGTTCTGGGCGCACGTCGTGATCGATGCGATCCGCAGGGAAGACGGCGAACTGCTGGGCTTCGCCAAGATCACGCGCGACTGCAGCGCCGAGCGCGAGGCCGAGCAGGCGCGGCGCGAGCAGGAGCAGCGCTTCCGCCACCTGGTGCAGGGCGTGACCGACTACGCGATCTACATGCTCGACACCGATGGCCACGTGGTGAACTGGAACGCCGGCGCCCAGCGCGCCAAGGGTTACGCGGCGCACGAGATCGTCGGCCGCCATTTCTCGGTGTTCTACCGCGAGCAGGAGCGGGCGGCCGGCATGCCGCACGCGGCGCTGGAGACGGCGCGGCGCGAACGGCGCTTCGAGGCCGAGGGCTGGCGCGTGCGCAAGGACGGCAGCGAATTCTGGACCAGCGTCGTGATCGATGCCGTACACGACGACGACGGCCACCTGATCGGCTTCGCCAAGATCACGCGTGACAT
>DAMAFT010000043.1:0-13018 GCA_031995805.1 Massilia sp. | reverse complement strand
GCGAAGTCTGGGGCAACTACGGCGGCACCGTCGCCGCCCGCATCGCCGACCTGCACGGCATGTTCCGCGACCCCGAGGTGAAAGCCGTGTGGGCGATCCGCGGCGGCTCCGGCTGCATCTCGCTGCTGAAGCACCTGGACTACGGCCTGATCCGCGCCAATCCGAAGGTCCTGCTGGGCTACTCCGACATCACCGCGCTGCACCTGGCGATCCGGCGCCATGCCGGCCTGGTGACCTTCCACGGCCCGGTGGCGTCGAGCACGCCGTCGCCGTATTCGGACGGGCACCTGCTGTCGGTGCTGACCGACCCGCAGCCGACGCTGACGATCGCGATGGCGCCGGAAAACGCCCGCCGCGCCGCCGCGGAACCGCACTATGCGGTGCGCACCGTGCACGGCGGCGTCGCCACCGGCCCGCTGGTGGGCGGCAACCTGTCGCTGGTGAGCGCGCTGGCCGGCACGCCGTATGCGGCCGACTGGCGCGGCGGCATCCTGTTCATCGAGGAAGTCAACGAAGAACCCTACCGCATCGACCGCTGGATGACGCAGCTCGACCTGGCCGGCGGCTTCGACCGGGCGGCCGCGCTGATGATCGGCATCTGCGATAACTGCGGGCCGCAGGGCGACGGACCGTCGTTGACGCTGGACGAAACCCTCGACGTGCACCTGCAGCCCCTGCACGTGCCGGCGGTGACCGGCTATTCGTTCGGGCACATCCGCAACCAGTTCACGATCCCGGTCGGCATCCGGGCGCGCCTCGATACCGCGGCGCAGACGCTGACCTTGCTGGAGCCGGCGGTCGCATAGGGTGGCTCAGGCCACCGCCGCCGCGATCTGCGCCGCCACCTCGTCGAACGCCGCGGCCTCGCGCTCCGGCCCCATCTTGACGCCTTCGGCGTAGATGAACTCGACGTCGGTCATGCCCATCAGCCCGAACACGCCCTTCAGGTGCGGCACCTGCGCATCGTTGGGCGTGTCGCGGTAGATGCCGCCGCGCGCCAGGCCGACGTACACCTTCTTGCCCGTGACCAGTCCTTCCGGACCGTTGGCGCCGTAGCGGAAGGTCTCGCCGGCGCGGATGACCGCGTCGAGCCAGGACTTGATCTGCACCGAGACGCCGAAGTTATACATCGGCACGCCCAGCACGATGACGTCGGCGTGCTTCAGCTGGGCGATCAGGACGTCGTCCAGCGCCACGCGCGCGGCCTGTTCCGGCGTGCGCTGGTCGGCCGGCGTGAACAGGGCGGACAGCGCCGCTTCGTCCAGCACCGGATGCGGGTCGCGCGCCAGGTCGCGCACCGCGAGCGCCGCGTCCGGATGGCGTTCCCGCAGGCGCGCCACGATGGCGTCGGCGACGCGGGTGGAATTCGAACCGTTCAGGCGGGCGCTGCCGTTGATTTGCAGGATGTTCATCGTCGATCTCCAGGAATGGGGTGAGTGGATGTCATTCTATTCGTCCCATTCCTGGAAATTAAGCCATCTTGTCGGGTATCATCGTTCCATTTTTGGAATTTACGAGAGATGCCATGGTCGATGCGAATGACCTGATCCTGTTCGTGCGCGTGGTCGATGCCGGCAGTTTCACCCAGGCCGCCGAGCGCATGGACTTGCCGAAGTCGACGCTGTCGCGGCGCCTGGGCATGCTGGAAGAGACGCTGGGCGAGAAGCTGTTCGTGCGCAGCACGCGGCGCCTGGCGATCACCGAATTCGGCGAGCGCATCCTGGAGCATGCGCGGCGCCTGGTCGACGAAGCCGAGGAAGTGTCGGCGCTGGCCCAGCACCGCCAGGCCACGCCGCGCGGCGAGCTGCGCGTGTCGATGCCGCCCGACTTCATCGAGTTCGACTTCGCCGGCTTCTGCCTGGATTTCCGGGCGCGCTATCCCGAGATCGACGTGCGCCTGGACTTGTCGCCGCGCCGCGTCGACCTGCTGGGCGAGCGCTTCGACGTGGCGATCCGCGCCGCCTTCCACTTGCCGGACGACGCCACGCTCACCGCGCGCAAGCTGTTCGACATGCGCCAGGGCCTGTACGCCAGTCCCGACTACCTGGCACGCCACGGCGCGCCCGGCGTGCCGGAAGACCTGGCCCGGCATACCTGCCTGCCGGTCGCGGGCAACGACGGCCAGCCCGGGTCATGGCCGCTGCAGCGCGACGGCGAACGGCGCGACGTGGTGCAGCCCGGTCCGGTGCTGAGCAATTCGCCGCGACTGCAGCGCGAACTGGCCGTGCGCGGCGCCGGCATCGCCGGCCTGCCGGTCGATTTCGCATTGCAGTCCCTGGTCGACGAAGGCCGGCTGGTGCGCGTGCTGCCGGACTGGAACCTGCCGACGGCCGGTGTCTGGTGCATGCTGCCCGGCCGGCGCCTGCTGCCGGCGCGCACCCGCGTGTTCGTCGACCTGCTCAAGGCCCATATCGAGGCGCTGCCGGGGCGCTGTCCCAAACGTCGATGACGTCGACAGGCAGTGGATTTTCCAACTTAAATTGCAAATACTTATTATCAATGATGCATGTATTTACAAATGCGGTTACAATTAAATGCATTTGAGAATTATTTGACCATCAGGGATGACAATGAAAAAAGTATTTGTTGCAATCGGCATGATCGCTACCCTCGCATTGACGGGATGCGCTTCCCAACCCCAACAGCCGGTTGCGCTGGGCGCGCAGACGTTGCAGTCGCCGACGCGCGTCGGCATCGCCATGGCGACGCTGCCCAAGGTAGACACGGAATTTCCGGGTGCAGGCTGCCTGTTGTGCTATGCCGCGGCATCCGCGACGCATTCGTCGTTGACCAAGCACGTGCAGACGCTGCCGACCGATGACGTTGCAAGAATCAAGGCCGACATGGCCGACGCCTTGCGCAAGAAGGGCTACAACCCGGTCGTCGTCGACGATATCAAGGTGGCGGACTTGCCTAAAGCCAAGGAAGGACCGAACAAGGCCCAACGCGATTTTTCGGCGATCGGCGCCAAATACGCGATCGACAAACTGGTCGTCATCGAGATTTCCCAGCTGGGCGTGGCGCGCAACTATACCGCCTATATTCCCTCCGGGGATCCGCAAGCCGTGGTCGCCGGCGTCGGCTACGTGGTCAACGTGCGCGACAATACCTATGAATGGTATCTGCCGGTACGCCAGGCCAAATCCGCGACCGGCGCATGGGATGAGGCACCGTCCTACCCAGGTTTGACGAATGCGTATTTCCAGGCGATCGAAGGTGCACACGATGCCTTGCTCCAGCCGTTCAGCAACTAACCGCATGCACATCGCGGCTTCGTTATGCCGTGGGATCGTCTTGGCCTGCGCTGCGGCCACGCTTCCCGCGGTAGCAGGCGTTCCTGAAGACGGCTGGACGGTGCGCGTGGCGTCTGGCCCAGTCGTATTCAAGGGCTTTCCGCTCGAGGGGGCGGAAGGGGCGGCCGGAACGATGATGTATCCTGCGCCCAATGTTGCCGGATTACTGGTAGGGATTCTGGCCCATGGGCTGGTAGCAAGTTCGGTGCAGGACACTGCCAGGAAGGAACGCGAGCAGGCGGCAGACAAGGTGCTGGAGCCGCTACGTCCGGGACTCGCCGGTTTTACGGAAAAGGAACTTGCCGAATCCGCATTGGCAGGGTCGCTGTGGACGCCGATACGGCTGGCGGTAAAAGACGACGTCGTGACTGGCAAGCTGGTCGAGATGGCGCCGGTCTTTCGGATGACGCAGGAACGCGACGCTTTGGTTCTCGAACACAGCATCGCCGTCACGCGCGAGGACGGCCATGCCTATCGCAACATGATCCTGGTGATTTCGCAGGCGCGCCATGGCGATGATCTCCTGGCGTACTGGAAGGCGGACGACGCCAGGCACCTGAAATCGGAAAGCATCGCGTTGCTGTCTATTTCGCTGGATATTGCACTGGAGCATGTCAAGGCACTGGCTCCCGCAGCGGCGCCTGCACGTTACCGGACGGTGCGTTATCGACTCGGCGAAAAAGAACTGTACGAGCGTGCCGAAGTGTTGAAAGAGCACTGCGGAAGAGCGTTACTTCGTAACCTGCGGGGCTGGTTCATGTCCGTGCCCTTGAGCAAGCCGTCTGGTGAACCGGGGAACGACTGTCCCGCCACGCTTCGCTGAAGCCGGGACGCGGTGCTGTCCACAGGCCATGCGAAAAATCGCTTGACATGTGTGTGCACACACATAATACTGTGCCCATGACTGCTTCGGAACGACTTTCACTGTGCAACTGCTTCGCTTCGCGCAAGGCGGCGCGCCTCATCACCAAGCTGTACGAGGACCGCCTGGCGACGGCGGGGGTGACCAGCACGCAGTTTTCGATCCTGGTCTATGTCGACGAGGTGGACAGCGCGTCGATGAAGGACCTGGTCGAGGTGCTGGCGATGGAACGCACCAGCGTCGTGCGCGCCCTGCAGCCGCTGGAGCGCGACGGCTTCCTGGCCATCGGCCCGCACGAGGAAGACGCGCGCCGTAACGTGGTGCGCCTGACCGATGCGGGACGGCGCAAGCTGGCCGAGGCGATGCCCGTGTGGCAGGCGGCGCAGGAAGAATTCGAGCTGCGTTTCGGCGCCGGCCTGGCCGGACAGTTGCGCGACACGGCGCACAAGATGGAATAGGCGGCGGCAACGGAAGCAACATTTTTTTGGACCTAAGTGTGTGTACGCACATATAGCGCGTACCGATCGAAACGACGCGGCCGGCAGCGGCCATTCAACCAACGAGGAAAACCATCATGAACAACGCTAACAACGCCTTCCTGGGCACCGCAGTCGTCACCGGCGCATCGTCCGGCATCGGCGCCATCTACGCCGACCGCCTGGCCCGGCGCGGCTACGACCTGGTGCTGGTGGCGCGCAATGCCGAGCGCCTGCACGTCCTGGCCGAACGCCTGGAGGCGACCTACGGCCGCAGCGTGCGCACCGTCGCCGCCGACCTGACCCGCGACGCCGACCTGGCCCGCGTGGAAGACCTGCTGCGCAGCGACGCCGGCATCACCCTGCTGGTAAACAATGCCGGCGTCGGCGGCGCCGGCCCGCTGCTCGGTTCGGACATCGGCAAGATGCAGGACATGATCGCGCTGAACGTGACGGCGCCCACGCGCCTGGCCTACGCCGCCGCGCCGGCCTTCGTGGCGCGCGGCAGGGGCGCCTTCATCAACATCGCGTCGATCGTCGCCATCGCGCCGGAAGTGCTGAACGGGGTCTACGGCGGCAGCAAGGCCTATGTGCTGGCCTTCAGCCAGTCGCTCAGGCACGAGCTGGGCGACAAGGGCGTGCGCGTGCAGGCCGTGCTGCCGGGCGCCACCGCCACCGACTTCTGGGAGACGGCCGGCGTGCCGCTGGCGCACCTGCCGCAGGACATCGTGATGCGTGCCGACGACATGGTCGACGCCGCGCTGGCCGGCTTCGACCGGGGCGAGTTCGCCACCATTCCCGCGCTGGAAGACGGCGCCAAGTGGGATGCCTACGAAGCGGCGCGCGTCGCCATGCATCCCGAGCTGTCGGGCACCCGGCCGGCCAGCCGCTACGGTGTCGCGCCGGCGGCGCGGGCGGCCTGAGGTCCGACCATCCTGCCCGGCCGGCGCCAGCACGCCGCGAACACCAGGCAGGTCGTGGTCGCGTGTGCGTACAGCCGGCCCTCGGCGTCGACGATGCGGCCCGCGGCCGTGGCCAGCTGGCGCCTGCGATGCAATACCTCGCCGATCGCGCGCAGCGGACCGCCGTCCAGGCGCGCGCCGCGCACTTGGCCGACCCGCGCCTCCATCGTGCCTCCTGTCGTGTCATCGGAGAATATTCAGTGTATATGCAATCGATGAAATGATGTGCTGCATGAAAACTGCATGGGTTTATACTCGCCCGTGACATGCACGCCCCATCGCCACGGAACCGCCCATGACTTCGCGCGCCAACCCGAACCTCAGCCTCTGCAACTGCCTCGCACTGCGCCAGGCGTCGCGCTACATCACGGGCGTCTACGACCAGATGCTCAGCGGGACCGGCCTGCGCGCGACGCAGTTCTCGATCCTCTACAAGCTGTCGGCGCTGGGGCCGATGACGGTCAACCAGATGTCGGCCGAACTCGTGATGGACCGCACTACCTTGACGCGCAACCTCAAGCCGCTCGAGCGCGATGCCCTGCTGGCGTCCGGCGCCAGCGAGCACGATCGCCGCGAGCGCGTGATCGCGCTGACCCCGGCCGGCAAGGCCAAGGTCAAGTCCATGCTGCCGCTGTGGCGCAAGGCCCAGCAGACCTTCGAGCAGAACTTCGGCGCCGAGCGCGCGGACGAATTGCGCGGACTGCTGCGCGCCGTCGTCGAGACCGGCATCCACGATACCGAGGCCGGCAGGCACGCCTGATTCCCTTCCTGCGCCGGCGTGGCGCCGCCCGCGTGCACGCATCTAAAAAGGTGCATATACTCCTATTTATTCTTCATCGACAGGAGTGGCCATGGCTTCCCGCGACATCGTCCTGTGCGCCCCGGTGCGCACCCCCATCGGCGCCTTCAACGGCACCCTCAAGACCATCCCGGCCGTGGAGCTGGGCGCGGTGGCCGTGCGCGCCGCCGTCGCCCGCGCCGGCATCGACCCGGCGCGTATCGACTCGGTCCTGATGGGCAACGTGATCCAGGCCGGCAACCGCATGAATCCGGCGCGCCAGGCGGCCGTGCACGGCGGGATTCCCGTCGACGTGCCGGCCATGACGCTGAACCGCGTGTGCGGCTCGGGCGCCCAGGCCGTGGCCTCGGCCGCGCTGGAAATCCTGGCCGGCGAATCCGAAGTCGTGCTGGCCGGCGGCATGGAAAACATGGACATGGCGCCCTACCTGCTGCCGCAGGCGCGCTGGGGCGCGCGCATGGGCCATGCGCAGATGCTCGACAGCCTGCTGCACGACGGCCTGAACGACGCGTTCTCGGCCCAGCACTCGGGCTGGCACACGGAAGACCTGGTGCGCGCGGAGGACATTTCGCGCCACGACCAGGACCGCTGGGCCGAGCGCTCGCAGCAGCGCTTCGCGCAAGCCCGGGCGGCCGGCCTGTTCGCGGACGAGATCGTGCCCGTCGAGATCGTGGGCAGGAACGGCATCGCGCGCTTCGATGCCGACGAGGCCAACCGTCCCGACACCACGTTCGACAAGCTGGCGAAACTGAAGCCGGCGTTCCGCCCGGACGGCACCATCACGGCGGGCAATGCGCCCGGCCTGAACAGCGGCGCCGCGGCGCTGGTCGTGGCCGAGCGCGCCGCCGCCGAGCGCCTGGGCCTGCAGCCGGTGGCGCGCCTGGTCGCGTCCGCGGTGGCGGCGGTCGAGCCGGGCATGTTCGGCCTGGGACCGGTGCCGGCCGTGCGCAAGCTGCTGCAGCGCGCCGGTTGGGGCATCGGCGACGTCGACCGCTACGAGATCAACGAGGCCTTCGCGGCGGTGCCGCTGGCCGTGGCGCGCCGGCTGTCGCTGGCCGAGGACACGGTCAATCCGGAAGGCGGCGCGGTGGCGCACGGCCACCCGATCGGCGCCACCGGCGCCATCCTGACGGTGCGCCTGCTGCATGCGCTGCGGCGCGGGCTGGCGCGGCGCGGCGTGGTCACGCTGTGCATCGGCGGCGGGCAGGGGATCGCGCTGGCGCTCGAGGCGCTGTAGGTCGGGGCGCTGTAGCTCGGAGCGCTGCAGGCGCGCGCAGGGCCGGCCGTCTTCAGGCGCCGGCCAGCGCCTGCACCTCGTGCACCAGGAATTCCCTGAGTACCCGCACCGCCGGCGACACCTGCCTGCGGTTCGCCAGCACCATGTACAGGGGCACGTTGCTGCCTTCCCAGTCCGGGCAGACGCGGCGCAGCCGGCCGCCCGCCAGGTCGGCGCGCACGTCGATCAGCGAGCGGTAGCACAGGCCCAGGCCGTCGAGCGCCCAGCGCCGCACGACCTCGGAATCGCCGGCCACGCGGTCGCCGCGCACCGCCACCTCGATGTCCTCGTCGCCCCGGCGGAAGCGCCAGCGGTCGTGGACGGCGTCGTCCAGCATGAAGCACAGGCAGTTGTGCGCCGCCAGCTCATGCGGCGAGGCCGGCACGCCGCGCCGCGCCAGGTAGGTGGGCGCGGCGCACAGCACGCGCGGATTGGTCTCCAGCAGCGGCAGCGCCACCATGCCGGACGCGGGCGGCTTGCCGAAACGTAGCGCGACGTCGACCGGCTCGCGGTAGATGTCGGCCAGGCGGTCGCTCAATTGCAGGCGCAGCCTGACGTCCGGATGGCG
The DNA here is from genome assembly GCA_031995805.1 of Massilia sp. Classification (GTDB taxonomy): domain Bacteria; phylum Pseudomonadota; class Gammaproteobacteria; order Burkholderiales; family Burkholderiaceae_D; genus Telluria. The sequence continues at coordinate 4,782 of DAMAFT010000043.1, read as the reverse complement.
CGCCTGGAATGCGTTCAGCCAGGGCAGCACCACGTGGCGCCCGAGGTCGGACGGCATCGAGATCTGCAACTGCCCCTCCACCTTGCCGTGGCCGGCCGCCAGCTCTTCCTCGGCGTCGCGCAGGCCTTCCAGCAGCGGCCGGGCGTGCGCCAGCAGGCGTTCCCCGGCCGCCGTCAGGCGCATGCTGCGCGTGGTGCGCACGAACAGCGCCGTGTCGAGGTCGGCCTCCAGGCGCTTCAGGCCCGCGCTGGCCACCGCCGGCGACACGTCGAGCAGGCGCGCCGCCGCTGACAATCCACCGTGTTCGGCCGTCGCGACGAAGATCCCGAGATCCTGCAGGTTGCGGATTTTCATTGGTGATTATTCAAAATAATATTGAAAGTGATTCCTTGATTACCCAGTTTATCAAAGATGCCGAACGGTCCAGAATGGTTCCATCGATCACCCAACTCGACGAGGATTCCACCATGAAAGCCATCGGCTACCAGACCAATCTCCCCATCGGCGACGCGCAATCGCTGGTCGACATCACCCTGCCTGACCCGGTCGCGACCGGCCGCGACCTGCTGGTCGAGGTCCGCGCCGTGTCGGTGAACCCGGTCGATGCCAAGGTGCGTGCCGGCAGCAAGCCGCCCGAGGGCGAGTGGAAGGTGCTCGGCTGGGACGCGGCCGGCATCGTCCGCGCCGTCGGCCCGGACGTGACCCTGTTCCGTCCCGGCGACCGCGTCTGGTACGCCGGCTCGATCGCCCGCGCCGGCAGCAACAGCGAGCTGCAACTGGTCGACGAGCGCATCGTCGGCGCGATGCCGCAGTCGCTGGACTTCGGCGCCGCCGCCGCGCTGCCGTTGACCAGCCTGACCGCCTGGGAAATGCTGTTCGACCGCCTGGACGTGCCGCAGGGCGCGGATAACGCCAGCGCAAAGGGCAAGAGCCTGCTGGTGATCGGCGCCGCCGGCGGCGTCGGTTCGATCCTGGTGCAGCTGGCGCGCCAGCTGACGGGCTTGACCGTCATCGGCACCGCCTCGCGTCCGGAAACGCGCGACTGGGTACTGCAGCATGGCGCCCACCACGTGATCGACCACGCCAGGCCGCTGTCGGAAGAATTCAGGCGCGCCGGCCTGGCCGCGCCGGACTACGTGGTCGGCCTCACCCACACCGACCACCACTTCGACGAGATCGTCGAGCTGATCGCGCCCCAGGGCAAGTTCGGCCTGATCGACGATCCTGCCCCGATCGACGTACGCAAGTTCAAGCGCAAGGCCGTCTCGCTGCACTGGGAGCTGATGTTTACGCGCGCGCTGTTCGGTACCGCCGACATGGTCAGGCAGCACGAGATCCTGGGCCGCATCGCCGAACTGGTCGACGCCGGCACGATCCGTACCACGGCCAATGAGAACTTCGGAAGGATCGACGCGGAGAATCTCAGGAGGGCGCATGCGCTGGTCGAGTCGAATCGGGCGCAGGGGAAGATCGTGCTGGCGGGGTTCTAACGCAGCTTCAACGTCATGTACGTCAAATCATGCCCGACCCCGTCGATCCTGAGCATGTCGGCGATGCGGGCAAGGGTGGTAAAACCCGCGCGCGCATAGAGTGCGCAGGCGGGCGTATTGGCCGACAGGACTTCCAGGTCGATCCAGTCGATGCGCTGTCCGCCGTCCTGCTGCGTGCCGGCGCGCGCCCGGTCGACGGCGGTGGCCAGCAGGCGCGCGCCCAGGCCGCGCCGGCGCCAGGCGCGGTGCACGCCCATGCCCAGCATCGCGCGGTGCGGCGCGCCCGGTTCCGGGCGGCCGCGCAGGTCGACGTGGCCGGCGATGTCGCCGGTAGGGCCGATGGCCAGCCACAGGCGGCGCCAGCCCGGCTCGCCGACCGGGAGCACGATGCCGCGGATGAATGCCAGGCGCAGGCCGGGCGGCATGCGCGAACCGGCGCGCGGCAGCGGCTGGAACAGCGGGGTGGCGCCGCTGCCGTTGTCGCGCAGGTGGTCGTCCAGGTAGGCGAAGAAGGGTGCCAGGTCGGCTTCGCCGGCGGGCCGGATCGCGGCCTGGGGCGCTGCCGCCTGGCGTACCGTCGATGCGTTCACAGGGCCCTGGCGATCAGGATCTTCTGGATGTCGCTGGTGCCCTCGTAGATCTGGCACACGCGCACGTCGCGGTAGATGCGCTCGACCGGGAAGTCGGCCACGTAGCCGTAGCCGCCCAGCACCTGCATGGCGTCCGACACCACGCGCTCGGCCATCTCGGAGGCGAACAGCTTGGCCATCGCCGCTTCCTTCAGGCAGGGCAGGCCCGCGTCCTTCATCGCGGCCGCGTGCAGGATCAGCTGGCGCGCCGCCTCGATCTGCGTCGCCATGCCGGACAGGCGGAACTGCACGGCCTGGTGGTCGAAGATCGCCGTGCCGAAGCTGGTGCGCTCCTTCGCGTAGGCCAGTGCCGCCTCGAACGCGGCGCGCGCCATGCCGACCGATTGCGAGGCGATGCCGATGCGCCCGCCTTCCAGTCCGGACAGGGCGATCTTGTAGCCCTGGCCTTCCTCGCCGATCAGGTTTTCGGCCGGGATGCGGCAGTTCTCGAACACGATCTGCGCCGTGTCCGAGGAGTGCTGGCCCATCTTGTGCTCGATGCCGGCGACGATGTAGCCGGGGGTGTCCGTCGGCACCCAGAAGGCGCTGATGCCCTTCTTGCCGGCCGCCTTGCTTGTTACGGCCATGACGATGGCGACGTCGCCGTTCTTGCCGCTGGTGATGAACTGCTTGGTGCCGTTCAGGACGTAGTGGTCGCCGTCGCGCACGGCCGTCGTGCGCAGGGCGGCGGCGTCGCTGCCGGTGTGCGGCTCGGTCAGCGCGAACGCGCCCAGCAGTTCGCCGCTGGCCAGCGGGCGCAGCCAGCGTTCCTTCTGCTGCGGATTCGCATACGCCATGCCGATCGAGCATACCGGGCAGTTGTTGACCGAGATGACGGTCGAGGTGCCGCCGTCGCCGGCCGCGATTTCTTCCAGCACCAGCGCCAGCGACACGTAGTCCAGGCCGGCGCCGCCCCATTCCTCGGGCACGGCCACGCCGAATGCGCCGAGCCGGGCCAGCTCCTGCAGCTCTTCCCTGGGGAAGTGGTGTTCGCGGTCCCAGCGCGCCGCGTTCGGGGCCAGGCGTTCCTGCGCGAAGGCGCGCAGGGCGTCGCGGATCATCCGGTGTTCTTCGGTGAGTATCATTGTCTCTTGATAATTATATAAACGGTTTACCAGGAAATCGGCGCACCGTCGTAGTTGAGGAAGGCGCCGTTCTGCGATGCGTCCGCCCCGGCCAGCGTGGCGCGCAGCGCGGTCACGCTCTGCTCGACGCTCAGGTCGGCGCCGGAGCCGCCCATGTCGGTCTGGACCCAGCCGGGGTGGAAGCTCAGGCAGGTGGCGCCCTGTTGCCCCCAGGTGAGGGCGGCGTCGGCCAGCACGGAATTCAAGGCCGCCTTGCTGGCGCGGTACAGCGAGCCTTGCGGGGCGCTGCGCTCGCCGATCGAACCCATGCGCGAGGAAATCACGGCCAGCTTGCCGCGCGTGTGCGCGACCAGCGGGCCGACGATGGGCAGCAGGCGCATCGCGGACAGCACGTTGGTGTGCATGACGTCGTCGAACTCCTGCATGGTCGGGAAGCCGTCGTGGCGCGGCCCGTAGACGCCGGCGACCAGCCAGGCCGCATCGATCCTGTCGTCGTCCAGCTTCCAGCCCAGGCCCGCGACCGCCTCGACGTCGTTGACGTCGAGCTGGTGCGCCTCGGCGCCCAGCCGCGCCAGGGCGGCCACGTCGTCCGGCTGGCGCGCGGTGGCGATCACGCGCCAGCCGTCGGCGCGGTACTGGCGGACCATCTCGAGGCCGATGCCGCGCGAAGCGCCGACGATGAGTGCAGTGGACATGGAAGGCTCCTTATCGATAGGGATGACAGGCCGTCACCATACCGCGTTTTGGCAACCCTTGCGCGTCAGATCATCTCGATCGCCATCGCGGTGGCCTCGCCGCCGCCGATGCACAGCGACGCCACGCCGCGCTTGCCGCCGGTCTTCTTGAGCGCGCCCAGCAGGGTGACGACGATGCGTGCGCCCGACGCGCCGATCGGGTGGCCCAGCGCGCAGGCGCCGCCGTGGATGTTGATCTTGTCGTGCGGGATGTCCAGCTCGTGCATGGCCGCCATCGGCACCGCCGCGAAGGCTTCGTTGATCTCGAACAGGTCGACGTCCTTCGGGGTCCAGCCGGTCTTCTTGAACAGCTTTTGCAGGGAGCCGATCGGCGCGGTGGTGAACTGGTCCGGTTCCTGGGCATGCGTGGTATGGCCGACGATGCGGGCGATCGGCGTCACGCCCAGTTCCTGCGCCGTCGATTCGCGCATCATGACGAGGGCGGCGGCGCCGTCGTTGATCGACGAGGACGAGGCCGCGGTGATCACGCCATCCTTCTTGAAGGCCGGGCGCAAGGTCGGGATCTTGTCGACCTTGGCCTTCAGCGGGCCCTCGTCCTTCTCGATCACGTTCTCGCCCAGGCGGCTGGCCACCGTCACCGGCGCGATCTCCCAGTCGAATGCGCCCGATTCGGCGGCGGCCTGCGCGCGCTTGACGGAAGCGATCGCGAAGGCGTCGATGTCCTCGCGCGAGAAGCAGTACTTGGCCACGCATTCCTCGGCGAAGGTGCCCATCGAGCGGCCTTCACCGGTCTTCTCGTTGCGCGAGTAGGCGTCTTCCAGGCCGTCCAGCATCATGTGGTCGAACATCGGCGCGTGGCCGATGCGGTAGCCGCCGCGCGCCT
>DAMAFT010000042.1:0-13100 GCA_031995805.1 Massilia sp. | reverse complement strand
CGATGAAGCTGGGCGCCGACCTGATCGCGACCGGCCACTACGCGCGCGTGCGCCACAACGGCGCCACCGACCGCTTCGAACTCCTGAAGGCCTTCGACGCCACCAAGGACCAGAGCTACTTCCTGCACCGCCTGAACCAGGCGCAGTTGTCGAAGGCGCTGTTCCCGCTGGGCGAGATCCCGAAGACCGAAGTGCGCAAGATCGCCGAGAAGCTGCAGCTGCCGAACGCCCAGAAAAAGGACTCGACCGGCATCTGCTTCATCGGCGAGCGCCCGTTCCGCGAATTCCTGGGCCGCTACCTGCAGCACAAGCCGGGCCCGATCAAGCTCGACAATGGCCAGACGGTCGGCGAGCACGTCGGCCTGTCGTTCTACACGCTGGGCCAGAGGAAGGGCATCGGCATCGGCGGCCTGAAGTCGCACAAGAACGCCGACGGCACCAGCGAGCCGTGGTTCGTGGCGCGCAAGGACATCGACAACAACACCCTGTACATCGTGCAGGGCCACGACCACCCGTGGCTGCTGTCGGGCGAACTGGGCGCCGGCCAGGCCAGCTGGATCGCCGGCGCAGCCCCCGCGCCGCGCGCACTGTCGGCCAAGACCCGCTACCGCCAGGCCGACGTGGCCTGCACCGTGGCGCCGGAAGGCCCGGACCGCTTCGCGCTGCGCTTCGACGACCCGCAATGGGCCGTCACGCCGGGCCAGTCGGCCGTGCTGTACGACGGCGACGTGTGCCTGGGCGGCGGCATCATCGACCGGGCGTCGGCGGCCTGAACCCGTTAGCGCTGTCCCCCGCGCCCTCCCGCGTCGCCCCGGCGCGGGCGGGGGTCCGATTTCCCTGACTCGTCCACGCCACTGGGTCCCTGCCTGCGCAGGGCCGACGGGCAAGCTATTCCACTCTGTTGCACCGCAACGTAGAAATTGACGAGATTTGGGCGTCGATTAACATTTCTCCATCGTATCGTGCGCCGAAATATCGTAATCTTCCCCTATATTTCCACACGGAAAAATTATTGACCAATTTACAAGCGGATTTTTCCGCGAGCGAATAAAGGAACATCATGGCTGAAGACATCGAAAACACGGCAAACGAGGTACTGTCGTTCCGCCTGGGCGGCGAAGAATATGCGATCAGCATCCTCAAGGTGCAGGAAATCCGCGGCTACGACGCCGTCACCCGCATCGCCAACGCGCCCGAATACCTGAAGGGCGTCGTCAACCTGCGCGGCATCATCGTGCCGATCGTCGACATGCGCATCAAGTTCAGGGTCGGTACGCCGACCTACGATGCGTTCACCGTCGTCATCGTCCTGAACATCAACGGCCACACCATCGGCATGGTGGTCGACAGCGTCTCCGACGTCGTGACGCTGACCCCGGACCAGATCAAGGCGGCCCCGGACATGGGCGCCAGCGTGTCGACCGAGTTCCTGCGCGGCCTGGGCACCGTCGGCGAGCGCATGCTGATCCTGCTCGACATCGACAAGCTGCTCGGTTCCGAGGAAATGGGCCTGCTGGCCGCGGCCCGGTCCGCCGCCTGACCGTCGCAACACCCTCCCCGGCCGCGGCAGGCCGCCGCGGCTTCCTGCATTGTCCTCCAACACATCGATATGAAACTGGGAAACCTGAAACTACGCACGCGCCTCGTGCTCGGCTTCGGCGTCATCTGCGCCATGCTGGTCGCCGCCCTCGTACTGGGCATGAGCATGCTCGGCCACCTCAACCGCGGCACCAAGGAGATCGTGCAGACCCGCCTGCCGAAGATCGAGGCCGCGACCATGTTCCTCGACCAGGTCAACAACATCTCCATCGCGCAGCGCAACCTGATCCTGAACGAGGACCCGGCCGACCGCAAGCTCCAGCTGGGCAACGTCATGAAGAGCCGCGCCGCGATCGAGCAACTGCTGCAGCACGGCGGTGACGATCCCGAGCTCGCCGTCATGCGCGGCCTGAACGAGCGCTTCCTGAAGGTCCAGCAGGAACTGCTGGCGCGCATCGACAGGAACGACCTCGAGGGCGCAAAGTCCTACCTGCTCACCGACTTCCGTCCGCTGCTGCTGGATCTCAAGAAGGCGATGAACGCACAGATCAAGATGCACCGCGACCTGATCCAGCACGCCAGCGCCGATGCCGAGGCGACCTACGGGCGCGCGATGACCTGGATGTCGGCGCTGGGCCTGGCGATCCTGGCCGTGGCCGCCACGGTGGCGTGGCGCCTGTCGCTGTCGATCACGCGTCCGCTGGCGCAGGCGCTCGACGTGGCGAACACGGTGGCCGCCGGCGACCTCACCAGCCGCATCGAGGCGGACGGCCGCGACGAGGTCGCCCAGCTGCTGCAGGCCCTCGGGCGCATGAACGAGAACCTGGCGCAGACCGTGCTCACGGTGCGCGGCGGCACCCGTACCATCGCCACCGCGTCGAGCGAAGTGGCGGCGGGCAGCCTGGACCTGTCGAGCCGCACCGAACAGCAGGCCAGCGCGCTGGAAGAGACGGCGTCGTCGATGGAAGAGCTGACCTCGACCGTGAAGCAGAACGCCGACAACGCGCGCCAGGCGAATGCGCTGGCCGCGACCGCGTCGAGCGTGGCCGCGCGCGGCGGCGCCGTGATCGAGCAGGTGGTCGGCACGATGACCGAGATCAACGCGGCGTCCGGCAAGATCGCCGACATCATCGGCGTCATCGACGGTATCGCGTTCCAGACCAATATCCTGGCGCTGAACGCGGCGGTCGAGGCGGCGCGCGCCGGCGAGCAGGGCCGCGGCTTCGCGGTCGTGGCCAGCGAAGTGCGCAACCTGGCGCAGCGCTCGGCGGCGGCGGCCAAGGAAATCAAGGCGCTGATCGAAAATTCCGGCGCCAAGGTGGCGAACGGCAGCCGCCTGGTGGCGCAGGCCGGCGACACGATGCGCGAGATCGTCGACAGCGTCGGCCGCGTGACCGGCATCATGGCCGAGATCTCGGCCGCCAGCCAGGAACAGACCAGCGGCATCGAGCAGATCAACGCCGCCATCGTCCAGATGGACCAGGCGACGCAGCAGAACGCGGCCCTCGTCGAGCAGACCTCGGCGGCGTCGGCGGCGATGCAGGAACAGGCGGACAAGCTGGCGCAGGCGGTGGGGACGTTCCTGCTCGATGCGGGCGACGGCCGCGCCGTGCGCCGGACTCGGGACCGGGTGCGGGCACTGGCCGGGCGCTGACTCCCGGAGCCGCCAGCCGTGCCGGGCTCAGGCCGGCGCGGCGATCTCCGCCTCCGGTGCGCGCCGCGCGAACCAGTCGGCGAAGGCCCGCGGCGCCAGCGGCCGGGCGTACAGGTAACCCTGCGCCTCGTCGCAATCGGCGGCGCGCAGCACGCCGAGCACGTCGGCCGTCTCGACGCCTTCGGCCACCACGCGGTGGCCGAGGTCGTGCGACAGCTTGATCATGGTCGCGACCAGCGCGCGCTTGCGCGCGTCCTGCTGGATGTCGCGCACGAAGGAACGGTCGATCTTGACTACCTGGGCCGGCAGGCTCTGGAGGTAGGCCAGGCTGCTGTAGCCGGTGCCGAAATCGTCGATCGCCAGGCGCACGCCGGCCGCGTCCAGCGCCCGCAGCGTGGCCAGCGCCAGCCGCGGGTTGAGCATCAGCGCGCTCTCGGTGATTTCCAGCGCCAGGCTGGACGGCGGCAGGCGGTGCCGCTGCAGGCCGTCGACGATGCGCACGCAAAAATCCGGCTCGAGCAGGTTGGCCGCCGACACGTTCACCGACAATTCCAGCGCGATCCCCTCGGCGCGCCACTGCGCCAGCTGGTGCATGGCGGCTTCCAGCACCCAGTTGGTGGTGGCGCGGATCAGCGCCGTGCGTTCGATGACGGGGATGAATTCGGCCGGCGCCACCTCGCCCGCCTGCGGATGGGTCCAGCGCAGCAGCGCCTCGGCGCCGATGCAGGCGCCGCTGGCGAGATCGACCTTGGGCTGGAACACCAGGCGCAGCGGCCCCTTGCGGCCGGCCGCGGCGCCGTCCAGCGCGGCGCCGAACTCGTTGACCAGCCAGAAGCTGCGCCGGTACACGGCATCCTGCTCGGACGAGAACATCGCGACGCCGCAATCCTGGTCGTGGGCCTGCTGGACCGCCGAATGCAGGTCGCGCAGGAGCTCGGCGTCGGTGACGGCGCCGACGCGGAACGGCGCCACGCCGATGCGCGCCGTGGTCGCGAAACGCGACGTCGTCGCGGCCGCGCGCCGGCGCAGCCAGTTCTCCAGCGCGACGCGCAGCTCGACGGCGTCGGCGCCCGGCGGCGCGAGGAAGGCGAATTCGGTCGGCGCCAGGTGGTACAACGTGCCCGCATGCGGAAAGCCGGCTTCCAGCATGCGCACGCCCTGGACGACGATCTCGTCGAGGTAGCCGGCGCCCATGGCGCGCTCGGCGCTGCCGAACTGCTCCGGGCTGGCCAGGTTGACCAGTACCGCCAGCCGGCCCTCGCCGCGCGGGCGGTGCGCGCCCAGGCTGCGCACGTCGTCGATGAACTGGAGGCGGTTGGGCAGGCCGCTGGCGGCGTCCACGCGGCCCACCGCGTGCCGCAGTTCGATCTGCGCCATCGCCAGCGCCGCCAGGTCGCGCAGCGCCGCGCCCTCGCCGTCGGTGATGGCGCGCGGCGCGCGCCCGAGCACGCACATCGCGCCCAGGCAGTGGCCGTCGCGCGTCAGCAGCGGCGCTCCCGCGTAGAAGCGCATGCCGGCCGCGGCCAGCGGACTGTCGCGGTAGCCGGCATCGTCCAGCAGGTCGGGAACGACCAGCATGCGCGCCTCCTCGGCCACCCGGGCGCACGGCGCCTGCAGGCGCGGGATCGCGTCGACGTCGATGCCGACGCGCGACTTGAACCACTGGCGCCGGCTGTCGGTCAGCGAGATCGCGGCGATCGGCACCTTGAACAGCTCGGCCGCCATGCGCGTGATGCGGTCGAAGGCCTCGTCCGGCGGCGTGTCCAGCAGGTCCAGCCTGCGCAACGCTTCCAGGCGCGTATCTTCTCCTGGAATGCGGGATTTGAGTAGTGCCATGTGGTAATGCCGATCTTTATTTGACGGAATTGATGGAATAAATCGATTTTGACTATATAATTTCCTTGAGTCAACAAATGATTTTAAACATTCATTGTTGTTTGTCATTCATTATGGGCGCGAATTGCTGATTTACAACACTCACAATCATGATGGGCTCCATCAGATCCATCAATTTTGTTGATATAGCAATGTGATCGCCGTAAAATCAACCGACCGTTCTTTTTCATATCGCCATGTCCCTACCTGCTTCCGTCGACACCCAAGACCCCGTGTTGACTACCGCGGCCGCCGCGCGCCTGCTGGGTGTCGCCGTCAGCACCGCCCAGCTCTGGCTGGAAAGCGGCGCCCTCCCGTCCTGGAAAACGCCGGGTGGCCATCGCCGCGTACGCCTCAGCGCCGTCATGCAATTGTTGGAAGAAAAAGCCCGGCGTGCCGGGCCGGCCGCGCCGGCCGCCGGGCCGCAGCGCGACCGCACCGACCCCGACTTCCTGCCGGCGCCGGCGCGCAACTACCCGGTTCCGGCCAACGAGGGTGCGCGCCTGGCGGCCCTGCAGGCCAGCGGACTGGTCGACAGCCCTCAGGAATCCGTGTTCGACCGCCTGACCTGGCTGGCCGCGCAGGCGACCGGCTGCCCGATCGCCCTGATCACGCTGCTCACCGCGCAGCGCCAGTGGTACAAGTCGCGCCACGGCGTCGACATCACCGGCACGCCGCGCGAACTGGCGTTCTGCAACCATGCGATCCTGCAGTCCGGACCGTTCATCGTGGAAGACGCCACGCGCGATGCGCGCTTCGCCGACAACCCGTACGTCACCGGCGATCAGCACGTGCGCTTCTACGGCGGCATCCCGCTGGTGGACGCGGGCGGTCATGCGTTCGGCACCCTGTGCGTGGTCGACACCGAGCCGCGCCGCCTGCGCGAGCGCGAGCTGCGGGCGCTGAAGGAACTGGGGGCGATCGCCAACGAGGAATTGCGGCGCAGGACCGGCTGAAGCGGCCGCGCGCAGGCGCGGGCGCTCAGGCGCCGCGGTGCTTCTTGACGATGGCCATGATGGTATTGCGGATGGTCTTGAGCACGGCGTCGGCCTTGAACGGCTTGACGATGAAGCCGTGCACGCCGCGGCCCATGGCCGACTGGATGGCGGCGGCGTCGAGCGTGCCGGACACCATGAAGATCAGGGTTTTCGGCAAATCGGCGCGCAGCCGTTCGACGATCTCGCTGCCGTCCTCGACCTGTTCGCGCGCGATGCAGGCGATGTGCGGGTGGAACTTGACGGCCAGCGCATAGGCGTTCGCACCGGTGTGGGCCTGGCCGGCCACCTCGTAGCCGCCGTCGGTCAGCACGGTGTTGAGCAGGCCGCGCGAGATCGCGTTGGAGTCGACAATGATCGCCTTGAGCACGATGTTTCCTTTCAGGCCTCGTAGGCCAGCATGTTCCAGGTCACGCCCAGCCGCACGTCGGTCTTGAGCTGGACCAGCTTGCGCGAGATGTCCAGGATCTCGCGTTCGGCGCGCAGGCGCTCCCCCAGCGGGGTCTTGAGGATGCCGGCGCCGGCCACCACGGCGTCCAGGTCGCCGTAGGCATTCAGCAGGCGCGCCGCCGTCTTCATGCCGATCTTCGACACCCCGGGCACGCCGTCGGTCGGGTCGCCCATCAGCGCCAGCAGGTCGTGCAGGCGCTCGGGCGCCACGCCGAACTTGTTGCGCACCCAGGCGTCGTCGTGCCACTCGCCCTTGAAATGATCCCATACCAGCGCGCCGTGCGCGATCAGGCCGTGCAGGTCCTTGTCGGTGGTCGCCACCACGGCCGCTCCCTTGTTCTCGGACAGCCAGCGCATCACGCCGGTGCCGATCACGTCGTCGGCCTCGACCTCGGGCAGCATCAGGACGTGCAGCCCGACCGCGCGCAGGCGCTCGTGGAATTCCGGCAGCGCGTCGCGCAGCACCGACGGCATCGGCGCGCGGCCTTCGCGGTAGCGCGGATACAGTGCGTGGCGCCAGTTCGGGCCGCCGAAATCGAACGCCGCCAGCACGTGGGTCGGCTCGTGCGCCTCGAGCAGGTGGCGGAACGACGAGAAGGCGTGGCGCAGCGCGATGCTGGCCTTGAGGTCGGAGTCCGGCTCCGGACTCGCCTCGTAGACCCTGCGCACGATGTTCAGGCCGTCGATGGCCAGCAGCTTCGCCATGCTCGCGTCGTCCCGCCCGCCCTGCTTACTTGACGAAGTCGTACTTGCCGCCGCGCTCCAGCGCCCTGCCGTAGGCCGGGCGGGCGTGGATACGGTCGAGGAAGGCGACCAGGTTCGGATACTGGCCGTCCAGCCCGCCGCGCGCGGCCGCCGCCTCCAGCGGGAAGCTCATCTGGATGTCGGCGGCGGAAAAATCGCTGCCGGCGAACCAGTTGCGCTTGCCCAGCTCGCCTTCCAGGAAGGCCAGGTGCTGGCGGATCTGCGGCAGCACGAAGCTGTCCTTGACCTTGGCGGCGATGGCGCGCGCGATCGGACGCACGAAGAACGGCCCCGGGCCGCTTTCGACGCGGTCGAACACGAGCTTGAGCAGCAGCGGCGGCATCGCCGATCCTTCCGCATAGTGCAGGAAATACGTGTAGTGCAGCCGCTCCGGCGTGCCGGCGGCCGGCACCAGCGCCCCGCCCTGGCGCGCGGTCAGGTACTCGACGATCGCGCCGGATTCCGCCACGACCGCATCGCCGTCCTGGACGACCGGCGACTTGCCGAGCGGATGCACGGCGCGCAGCTCGGGCGGCGCCAGCATCGTCTTCGGGTCGCGCTGGTATTTTTTGATCTCGTATTCCAGGCCGAGTTCCTCGAGCAACCACAGGATGCGCTGGGAACGGGAATTATTCAGGTGATGGACGACGATCATGCGGATTCGGGACGGTGGTGAATGGCGCTAGCTTAGCATCCTTACGGTCCCGCAAGAAGATTCAGTTAAGATGGGTAAATATTGATGCAGCGCAACATTATCTTGTTATACTTCGTGTTGACTGTTCCATATCAAGCATTTCCCGCTGTTAAGACCCAAGATTTTTGTTTCACTCTCTTCCTTTCTCCCCATGACCTTCCTATCCCGCCTGAGCATCGCCAGGAAGCTGGCGCTGCTGACCTTCATTACCGGCCTGGGCATCCTGCTCGTCGCCACCGCCTTCCTGTGGTCGGAACGCCGCCTGATCCTCGAAGAGCGCAGCCGCGCCGTGCGCCAGGCCGTCGAGGTCGCCGCCGGCATCGTCGCGCGCTACCAGCAGCAGGCCGCCAGCGGCGCCCTGCCGGAAGCCGAGGCCAAGCGCGCCGCGCTGGAAGCCCTGCGTCCGCTGCGCTACGACGGCGAGGAATACTTCTGGGTCAACGACATGGGGCCGCGCATGCTGATGCATCCGGTCACCCCCAAGCTCGAGGGCCGGGAACTGGGCGCCATCACCGATCCGCGGGGCCTGTACCTGTTCCGGGCCTTCGTCGACACGGTGCGCGGCAGCGGCGCCGGCTTCGTCGGCTACCTGTGGCCCAGGCCTGGCAGCGAGCAGCCGGTGCCCAAGTCGGCCTATGTGCAGGGCATCCCCGGCTGGAACTGGATCGTCGGCTCGGGCGTCTACATGGATTCGGTGGATGCCGTGTTCTGGCCGCGCGTGGGCCTGTTCGCCGGCGCCGCCGTCCTGCTGGCCGGCGCGCTGATGCTGTGCGGGACGGCGGTCTCGCGCAGCATCCGCAAGCCGCTCGAGCGCGCCGTCGCGCTGGCCCACACCGTGGCCGCCGGCGACCTTACCACCGACATCGAGGTGCAGGGCAGCGACGAGACGGCGCAGCTGCTGGCGGCGCTGCGCGAGATGAACGCCAGCCTGTCGGGCATCGTCGGCACGGTCGACACGGGCATCCGTACCATCGCCAGCGCCGCGACCCAGATCGCCAGCGGCAACCAGGACCTGTCCGGCCGCACCGAGCAGCAGGCCGGCGCGCTCGAGGAAACCGCCGCCACCATGGAGGAACTGACCGGCGCCGTGCAGCAGAACGCGGCCAATGCGCGTCACGCCAGCAGCCTGGCCTCCAGCGCCAGCAAGGTGGCGCGGCGCGGCGGCGAGGTGGTCGGCCGGGTGGTCGAGACCATGGATGCGATCGACGCCTCGGCGCGCCGCATCGCCGACATCACGGGCGTCATCGACGGCATCGCCTTCCAGACGAATATCCTGGCGCTGAACGCGGCGGTGGAGGCGGCCCGCGCCGGCGAGCAGGGGCGCGGCTTCGCCGTCGTCGCCGGCGAAGTGCGCTCGCTGGCCCAGCGCGCCGCCGCCGCCGCCAGGGAAATCAAGGCACTGACGGAGGATTCGGTGCGCCAGGCGGACGCGGGCGCCGGCCTGGTGCGCCAGGCCGGCGCCACGATGCGCGAGATCGTCGACAGCGTCGACCGCGTGACCACGCTGGTCGGCGAGATCGCCGGCGCCAGCGCCCAGCAGCAGGAAGGCATCCTGCAGGTCAACGGCGCGATCGCCGGCATGGACGGCGCGACCCAGCAGAACGCCGCCCTGGTCGAGGAAGCCGCGGCCGCGGCGGGCGCGCTGAACGACCAGGCGCGCCACCTGGGGCGGGTGTTCAGCGTGTTCAAGGTGGCGGGCAGCCGGAAACCGACCCCGAAGTCGCTGGCCGCGCCACTGCCCGCCAGCTAAACAAGGACCTGGAAGGGGCCGCACGATTGCAGCCCCTTCCCCGCTTCGGTACTATTCTTTGATGCAACTTTTGACAAGCTTGCACAATCAACCCGTACCCTAGTGGAGAACCGATGCCGCGCCCCATCCTGCCGTCCCTGACCATCCTCGCTTCCCTGATCGCCGCCCTGCCCGGCGCCGCCCAGGCCCAGACCGCGCCGATGGCGCCCGACATCCCGTCCTCGCCCTTCGCCACCAACGTTCCCGACGCCGACTACGTCAAGCAGGAAGTCATGATCCCGATGCGCGACGGCGTCAAGCTGTACACCGTCATCGTGATCCCGAAGGCCGTCATGGCGGGCAAGGCGCCGATCATGCTGACGCGCACCCCGTACAACGCCGCCGGCCGGGCCGGCCGCATGAAGAGCCCGCACATCGCGTCGATGCTGGGCGACGGCGACGACGCCTTCATCGAGAACGGCTACATCCGCGTGTTCCAGGACGTGCGCGGCAAGTACGGCTCGGAGGGCGACTACGTGATGACGCGTCCGGTGCGCGGCCCGCTCAACGACACCCCGGTCGACCACAGCACCGACGCCTGGGACACCATCGACTGGCTGGTCAAGAACGTGCAGCAGTCGAACGGCAGGGTCGGCATGGTCGGCTCCTCGTACGAAGGCTTCACCGTGCTGATGGCGCTGGCCGAGCCGCATCCGGCCCTGAAGGCCGCCGTGCCGATGAGCCCGATGGTCGACGGCTGGCGCGGCGACGACTGGTTCCACAACGGCGCCTTCCGCAATCCCAACCTGTCCTATATCGCCGGGCAGAACGCGGCGCGCGGCAAGGGCGAGCAGATCGTCACCGGCGCCTGGGACGACTACGACGCCTTCCTGCGCGCCGGCTCCACCGCCGACTTCGCGCACCGCTACGGTGTCGACCAGCTGAACTTCACGAAGAAACTGTTCGAGCACCCGGCCTACGACAGCTTCTGGCAGGAACAGGCGCTGGACCGCATCCTGGCGAAGAAGCCTTTGACGGTGCCGACCATGACCGTGGTCGGGCGCTGGGACCAGGAAGACATCTACGGCGCCTACGCGACCTATGCCGCCGTCGAGCCGCAGGACAAGGACAACAAGATGAATTCGCTGGTGGTGGGTCCGTGGCGCCACAGCGGCGTGAACTACGAGGGCTCGACGCTGGGCGTCCTGAAGTTCACCGGCGACACCGCCCGCGAGTTCCGCCGCGACGTCATGCTGCCGTTCTTCAACCAGTACCTGAAGGACGGCGCCCCGGCCTTCGACACGCCGCCGGTGTGGTCCTACCAGACCGGCGTGAATCGCTGGCGCCGCCTCGACCGGTGGCCGCTGGCGCCGGCCGCGAAGCCGCTGTACCTGAAGCCGGGCTTCGGGCTCGCGTTCGAGAAAATCGAGGGCAAGGCCGACAAGAACGCGGCCTTCGACGAATACGTGTCCGATCCGGCCAAGCCGGTGCCGTTCGTGCCGCGCCCGGTGCGCATGGGCGACGGCAACGTCTGGAAACCGTGGCTGGTGACCGACCAGCGCGCCTACTCGGACCGCACCGACGTCGTCACCTACGTCAGCGCGCCCCTCAAGACGCCGCTGCAGCTGGCCGGCCAGCCGATGGTCAACCTGTTCGCCTCGACCTCGGGCACGGACAGCGACTGGGTGGTCAAGCTGATCGACGTGTACCCGGACGAAGTCGCGGCCCAGCCCGAACTGGGCGGCTACCAGCTGCCGATCGCGATGGACATCTTCCGCGGCCGCTACCGCCAGGCGCTGGACAAGCCGCTGGCGATCCCGCCGAACAAGGCCGAGCGCTACCGCTTCGCCCTGCCGAACGTCGACCACGTGTTCCTGCCGGGCCACCGCATCATGGTGCAGGTCCAGTCGAGCTGGTTCCCGCTGTACGACCGCAACCCGCAGACCTTCGTGCCGAACATCTTCCACGCCAGGCCGGGCGACTACCGCAAGGCGACCCAGCGCATCTACCATGCGCCGGGGCTGGAGAGCGCGATCGAGTTGCCGGTGGTGGAATAAGAGGGGTCGGAGCCCGCTGTCGGGGCCAAGGGGCCCCGACACCGGTGTGCCGCCGCGACGCTACGCCTTTACGATGTGGCGCGCGCGGATCAGCGCCGCACGTGCAGCTGGATGACCTTGCGTCCCTTGCCGTCCTGCGGCGGCTGCACCGGCGCGCAGGTGCCGCAGCTGCCGCAACCGCTGCCGCAGCCGGAATCCGCGCCGCCCAGCCAGGCGGCTAGGCGGCCCTTGCCGCTGCCGCGCGACACCACGTGGACGAGGCGCTGGCGCCACGTCTTGGGCAGGTACTTGCGCCCCGCCGCCAGCAGCGCGGCCACGACGACGACGACGACGACCAGGTATTGAGCCAGCATCTCAGCCTCCGAGGGAAAGCGCCACGCGGTAGGTGATGAACGAGGCCGCGTAGGCCAGTGCGAACATGTAGCCTGCCATCAGCAGGGCGTAGCGGGTGCGGCCGGTCTCGCGGCGCACCACCGACAGCGTCGACAGGCACTGCGGCGCGAACACGTACCAGGCCAGCAGCGACAGCGCGGTCGCCAGGCTCCAGGACGAGGCGATGATCGGGGTCAGCGCGTTGGCGACGTCGTCGCCGGCGGACGACAGCGCGTACACGGTGCCCAGCGCGCCGACGGCCACTTCGCGCGCCGCCATGCCCGGCACCAGCGCGATGCAGATCTGCCAGCCGAAGCCGATCGGCGCGAAAATGACTTCCAGCGCGCGGCCCAGCATGCCGGCCACGCTGTAGTAGATGGGCGGGTGGGTCGCGCCTTCCGGGGCGCCCGGGAAGCTCGACAGGAACCAGACCAGGATCATCAGGGTCAGGATGGTGGTGCCGACGCGCGTCAGGAAGATGCGCGCGCGTTCCCACAGGCCCAGCGCCAGGTTGTGCAGGTGCGGCCAGTGGTAGGCCGGCAGTTCCAGCATCAGCGGCTGCTGGCCCTTGGCGCCCATGCCGCGCTTGAAGAACCAGGCCACCACCATGGCGCTGACGATGCCGGCCACGTACAGCAGGAACAGCACCAGGCCCTGCAGGTTGACGCCCCAGCCGACTTCGCGGTCGGGGATGAAGGCGGCGATGACCAGCGCGTACACCGGCAGGCGCGCCGAGCACGTCATCAGCGGCGCGATCATGATCGTGACCAGGCGGTCGCGCGGGTTCTGGATGGTGCGCGCCGCCATCACGCCCGGGATCGCGCAGGCGAACGAGGACAGCAGCGGGATGAAGGCGCGCCCGGACAGGCCCACGCCGCCCATCATGCGGTCGAGCAGGAAGGCCGCGCGCGGCAGGTAGCCGCAGTCCTCCAGCACCAGGATGAAGAAGAACAGGATCAGGATCTGCGGCAGGAACACCAGCACGCTGCCG
>DAMAFT010000041.1:0-13114 GCA_031995805.1 Massilia sp. | reverse complement strand
GACGTCGCCGGCGGATGGCCGTAGCAGGCCGCCGAGGATGCCGCTGATGCCGGCGATCCGGCCGTTGAGCAGCACGAATGCCGATGCCGCCACGCCGATCAGCAGGCCGCCGGCCAGCGCTGCCCAGGGAGTGAAATGTAGCCAGTCGATGCGCATGATACCTGCCTCAGGGTCGGTTGCAGAATTGCTGGTAAAGGACTTCCAGCACGGCCTTCGCTTCTTCGCTGGCCAGGCTGTAGTGGATCTGCTTGCCTTCGCGGCGCGTGTTGACCAGTTTTTCCTCGCGCAGCACGCCGAGCTGCTGGGAGAGCGTCGGTTGCTGGATGCCCAGCCTGGCTGCGAGTTCGCTGACGCAGAATTCGCCCTGGGTCAGCTGGCACAGCAACAGCAGGCGATCGGGGTTGCCGAGCACTTTCAGGAGTGCGCAGGCACGCGCCGCGGCAGCCTGCATTTCCTGCAAATCGAATGCGTCTTGATCGTGCGCCACCCGGGTTCCTTCCAGTGAATTCAGCTCGAATATATTATATGGATTAACAATATATATTTCAATAGATTGGGTGAGAAAGAGACGAAGACCGAAAGGAGAGCGCCATGCGGGTCCGCAGGCACTGATTGGCAGGGCAGCCGGCCTTGGCACTGCGCTCGGCTGGCCTTGAACAGGTGTGCGGCATGGCGCCGCCATCGTGCGAGACAGGAAGCACGCGGTCGTGCACTGTCATGCACCCATCCGTGGTGCTGGACAGTCCTTGGGAGCAGACGCCGCCAGTCGATCAACGGCTCGGCGAATCCATTGAGAACGGCGTGGGGCGAAAGCGTTGCATCGGCCCGGGCGTGACAGCCTGGGCGCTTATCGACGCTGGTAGACAACGCCCTGAATCGAGACTTGATCCGGTTCCGGCGCTTCGTCGAAGCGTTTATGCGCCTCGGCAATGGCGACCTGGTGCCTGGCGGCCCAGTTGACCAGCGCCATGACAGGGTCCAATAGCGTTCTTCCCATCTCGGTGAGTTCGTAATCGACGCGCGGAGGAATCGTCGGATACATCGTTCGCGTGACCAGTCCGTCGCGTTCCAGCCCGCGCAACGTCAGCGTCAGCATCCGCTGGGAAATGCCGTCGATGCCACGTTTCAATGCGTTGAAGCGCTGCGGGCCGCTAGCCAGCATGGCGACGATGTGGAGGCTCCACTTGTCGCCGATGCGATCCAGGATTTCACGGGTTGCCAGGCAGCCGCCCGTGTCAGGTGCCGGCATAGCGGCGGATGGCGCGATGTGACTAGGTGACATGCGTGTGCCTTCTTGTGGGGAAACGGAAGGAACTATACCATCCTTCGTATGCATTGGTAATTCAGAATCAACTGATTACCTAGTTCTCATTGTATACCAAGGACCCATCATGAACCACACCCTGCTTGTTACCTCCAGTCCGCGCGGTGCGGACAGTCTCTCCACCCGCTTCGCCGCCGAGATCGCCGAGGGTATCCAGGCCCGCGCGGGGGGCACGCTGGCCGTGCGCGACCTCGCGGCAAATCCGCCCCCGCATATTGCGCCGGCCTACATCCAGGGCCGGATCCTTCCACCCGAAGAGCGCACACTAGAACAGGCCGCGGCGGTGCAGGTCGCCCAGGCATTCGTGGACGAGCTGAAGGTCGCCGATGTCATCGTGCTCGGCTCGGGCATGATCAACTTCGGCCCGCCCACGCAGCTCAAGGCGTGGTTCGACCACGTCACCTGGCCGGGCGTCACGTTCAGCTATGGCGACGCCGGGCCGCGCGGCCTGCTGACCGGCAAGAAGGTCTATCTCGTTACCGCTGCCGGCGGCGTGTTCTCGGAAGGTGTCTGGGCGCCGTTCGACTTTCAGACCGGCTATCTGCTGCATCTGCTCGGCTTCATCGGTCTGCGCGACGTCGACGTGGTGCGCGTCGAAGGCACGGTGTTCGGCCCCGATGCGGCGCGGGCCGCGATCGGCAACACCGAAACGGCCATCAAGGCGTTGTTGGCAAAGGCTGCGTGACCCCATGCGGCGCAGTCTCGTAGCGACCAGCTAGCAGCCGAGTGCGCGGGAGGCGCTGTCCGCCCTGGCGTCAGCGCCTCGACCTGCGCCATGGCCTTACCTTTCCATTGCCCTGGCCACCAGCAAGGTATCGGTGAACTGCTCGCAGCCCACGATCCGGCCGCCGGCCAGCCGCCACACATGGACCACACGGGCTTGCATGGCGCGTCCGCTGCGCTCGTAGGTGCCGGCGTAGCTGCCAATACCGACGATGCGGTCGCCGCCATCGATCAGGGATTCCAGCGTCATGCGGTAGGCATGCCACTCGCTGCGCAAGGGCGCGAACACGTGCCCGCACAAGGATCCCGCCATCCCGGTCCAGCGCGCGTCCGGCGCGACGTCGGCGATCATGGCGGCGCTGTCGCCCCGGCCGGAGGCGACGCAGTGGTCGGAAACGATTTGCAGGTTGCTTCGCATGGTGTGTTCCTGTCTTCAGATCACACAGCGATCCGGCCCGCAGCCGAACTCCACCGCCGCGCGTCCAGATGACGCCGCTTCGACGGGGAATTGCGCCCTCAGCCAGTCCCGCAGTGCCTGCAGGGCGACCGAGGAAGGCGCCTGCGTCGAACAAGCCGAACCGACCGTCGCGTTCCAGCACGAAGCCGGGAAAGCCGCGCGCACAGGCGGCTTCCATCAGCCGGCGCGTCCGGGCGATATGCGACTGAAGCCGCGGGCCTTGGGCGTGATCGAACGCCTGCGCGAAGGCCGTGGCGTCCAGCCCGATCGTGGCGGCCAGCTCGACCAGCACCTCGCGATCGGCGATGCGGCGGCCTTCGACATACGCTTCGCCGAAAGGCTGGCCGGTCAGATCCTCGATGCGGCGGTCCTGCGGCATCACGTCGTCGCGCAGCTGCGGCGTGACCGGCTGGCGGCGGTCGCCCGCCATCATGCCGCCGCCGTGCGCCTGCACGGGCAGGAGGTCGCGGGCAGCCTCGACCGACGGCGCGGCGCCGTAGCACCAGCCGCACAGCGGATCGTAGAGATAGTGCAGTGTGACGCCATTCATGTGTTCCTCCCCGGCATGGTGGGTCGACCCGGTTACCACGTCATCTCACCCTTGTTGACCTTGGCCCCAATGTCCAGCGCGATCCCCAGGCCTGCCTGCGGATAGGCCTTCTGCATTGCCGCGATCAGTTCGGCGGCGTTCCCGGCCTTGGCGGCTTCGGCGTCGAAGCGCTGCAGGTAGTTGCGCGTATAGCCGATGCTGCTGGCGTCGAGCGCGGTGCCGGCGGCCATGTGACCCGGCACGACGGTTGCCGGCTTCAGCGCCTGCATCTCGTCGAGCTGGGCGAGCCACGCCTGGCGCTCGGCGGGCTGTTTTCGAGCAACCCGCTCCTGCGCTCGAAGATGCGCTTCAACGTCAGCCGTACGCTGGATACGCCGGCGCTGGCGGCGCTTGGCCAGTCGATCGAGGCGCAAGCGCGGAAGGCATAGACAGCAGACTGCGCCTGTTTCCCAGGTCCTCGGTCTCTTGCGCGCTGCAGCCGATCGTTCCGCGTCTCGCCATGCCCGGTTCGATGCGGTCGCGGCGCACCGGTTCCTACACCAGTTCTGCGAGCGCGGCCGCGTCGAAGCCGGTCAGGGCGCGCATGTCGCCGGTCCGCACCTTCTCCGCCCATGCGGGATCGGCGATCAGGGCGCGGCCGACGGCGATCAGGTCGAACTCGTCGCGTTCCATCCGCGCGACGAGGTCGTCGAGCTTGGCGGTGGTCGAGCCTTCGCCGCTGAACGCGCCCATGAAGTCTTGCGCCAGACCGACCGAGCCGACGCTGATCGTGGCGGCGCCGGTCAGCTTCTTGGCCCAGCCGGCGAAATTCAGGCCATGTTCGCCATCGATGTCCGGGAACTCGGGTTCCCAGAACCGGCGCTGCGAGCAGTGCAGCACGTCGACGCCGGCCTCCACGAGCGGCACCAGCCACTCCGCCATGCGCTCGGGCGTCTCGGCGAGCCGCACGGTGAAGTCCTGGACTTTCCACTGACTGAGACGCAGGATGATCGGGAAGTCGGGGCCGACGCTCGCCCTGACCGCCGCGACCACTTCCGCGGCAAAGCGCGCGCGCTCGCCGATCGTGGCGCCGCCGTAGCGGTCGGTCCGCCGGTTGGTGGCGGCCCAGAAGAACTGGTCGAACAGGTAGCCGTGCGCCCCGTGCAGCTCGACGGTGTCGAAGCCGAGGCGCTTCGCGTCGCCTGCGGCGCGGGCAAAGGCGGCGATCGTGTCGGCAATGTCGGCGTCGCTCATGGCGACGCCGCGCGCGATGCCGGGCGCCTCCAGCCCGGACGGGCTTTCGACGGGCGCGTCCGGCACCCAGTCTGTCAGGAAGCTCTTGAGCGCGCCGGTATGCCAGAGTTGCGGACCCATCCTGGCACCGCCACGATGCACCGCATCGATCACGCCCTTCCAGCCCTGCAGTGGCGCGTCCCCGTGGAAGAACGGAACGCCCGGGTCGTTGCGCGACGCCGGCCGGTCGATGACCGTGCCTTCCGAGAGGATCAGGCCGACGCCGCCCTCCGCCCGACGGCGATAGTAAGCGGCATGCGCCTCTCCGGGAATGCCGTCCACCGCGAAGCTGCGGGTCATGGGCGGCATGACGATCCGGTTCGCCAGCGCCATGGCGCCGATACGGAATGGACGGAACAGGACATCGGTAGCAGTCATCATTGGCCTCGTTGGGAAAATCCGGATGGTAAATAGAAGCGTTTAGCTTGGCAATTACGCACCGCGAGGCTGCTAGATATACCCGGATAAACCGCGTGCCCCGCTATCCCGATCGTCCGATCACGGCGTTCGCCGGCGCTTGCAGCCCGCGCAGGGCATGGCCGCGCTCATGCGGCCTCGCCGGCAAGGTGCCGGTCGTCGTACACCGCTTGTGCCGCTTCGATGGCATTGCCGTGTTGCCTGGCCCACTGCACCAACGCCACAAAAGGTTCCTGCAGGGTCCGGCCGAGCGGTGTAATCGCGTACTCGACCGCCACCGGCGACGACGCGATCACCCGGCGGCTCACCAGGCCATTGCGCTCGAGACGGCGCAGCGCTTCCGTCAGGGCCTTGTGGGTAATCGGATCGAGCCTGCGCTTGATGGCGTTGAAGCGCGCCGGTTGGGTGCACAGCACGGTCAGGATCAGCACCGACCACTTGTTTGCCACCTGTTCCAGGGCAGGGCGCGTGCTGTTGATCTGGGCCAGCAATGTAGCGATATCGGTCGTCATATGGTTTCCTTCCCTATATCTGATTTAGCGTAAGTGCGTAATTGACACTAAGTATACGGAATGTATCATCCAATTTCCATCCCATCCCTGGAGTCATGATGTTGAAACTTGAAGGAAAGATTGCACTGGTGACCGGTGGCGGCAGCGGTATCGGCCTCGCGGTCGCGCGCCGCTTCGCGCAGGAAGGCGCCCATGTGTTCATCACCGGCCGACGCGAAGCGCAACTGGCCGAGGCGGTGACGCTCGCCGGCGGCCGGGTCGAGGCGATTGCCGGCGACCTTACCAGCGCCGGCGACCTCGATCGGCTGTTCGAGGCCATCCGCGCGAGGGCGGGGCGCCTCGACATCCTCGTCAATTCCTCGGGCGTGGCCGAGCATGCGAGCCTGGAAGAGACCACCGCGGAACATGTCGACCGAGCCTTCGACCTGAACGTGCGCGCCATGGTGTTCACGGTGCAGCACGCCGTCCGTCACATGGACCGGGGCGGCGCCGTCGTCCTGGTCGGATCGATCGCCGGTGCGATGGCCAACCCCGGCTACGGCACCTATTCCGCCACCAAGGCCGCGGTACGCTCGTATGCCCGGACCTGGAGCACCGAACTCGCGCCGCGCGGCATCAGGGTCAACACGATCAGTCCCGGACCGACCGACACGCCGATGCTCGCCCAGGCCAGCGACGAGATCCGGCAGATGCTGAGCGCGCGGATACCCGCCAGGCGCCTGGGCCAGCCCGACGACGTGGCCGCCGCAGCCGTGTTCCTTGCCTCGGACGACAGCATGTACGTCACCGGCGCCGAACTGGTCATCGATGGCGGCATGTCCGCCTGATAGCCATCGGCGGCGTCTGGAGCGCCTTCTGGTCGTGACACGGGCTTGGCCGTGCACACCGTCGTGTCCTTCCACGGTCCGATCGTGGAGCGGCACGGCCGCCGGCCGGATGACGCCATGCGATCCGGACTATGCCTCCCAACCACCGCCGAGCGCGAGGAACAGGTCGATTTCGCGATCGATGAAGCTCGCACGGGCCAGCGACAGGCTGGCCTGCGCGTCGGCATAGCGGGCCTGCGCGTTCAGGACGTCGAGGAACGGCGTGCGGCCGAAGCGCTGCAGGGTCGCCGCATCGTCGCTGGCCCTGGCCGCCGCCGCCGCCGCCTGTTCGAGTTCGCGCAGGTTCTCGCGTGCGCGCGCATAGCCGGACAACGCGGTCTCCACCTGGCGCAGCGCCAGCAGCACGGCGCCGTCGAAGCGCGCGAGCGCCGCGTCCGCATCGGCGCCGGCCTGGTCGACCCGGGCGTCGATGGCGCGCCGGTTGGGGAAGGTCCACGTGACCAGCGGACCGAGGCTGGCGCCGAACGACGCCGGCGACAGCAGCCTGCCGAGCGGCGCCGCCGTCCCTGCCGAGGCGCCGAAGCGCACCTGCGGATAGCGTTCGGCCGCTTCGACACCGATCATGGCGGTCGCCGCCGCCAGCTGGCGTTCGGCATTCCGGATGTCGGGCCGGCGCCGCAGCAGCAGCGCGCCGTCGCCCGCGGGCAGGGGGCTGCGCAAGGCCGGGATGGCGTGGCACGCTTGCGCCTCGCGCGGGAGGGCGGCGGGCACGCGGCCCATCAGCGCGGCCAGTTCGAGCAGCGCGGACTGCCTGTCGGCGACGCGTTGCGGCAGCGCCGCGGTGCTGGCATGGACCGCCGCCCGCGCCCGGTCGATGTCGAACCGCGTGCCGCGCCCCTCCCGGTCCATGCGTATGGCGACCTCGAGCGTCGACTGCTGGATCGCGGCCACGCGCCGGGCCGCTTCCAGGCCCAGGTTGGCCGAGCAGACGTGCGCATAACTGCGCGCGACGGCGGCCGCGACCGACATGCGTACCGCGTCGCGGGCCGCGACCGCGGCGTCGGCCTGGGCCCCGGCCGCTTCGATGCCGCGGCGGATGCTTCCGGCCAGGTCGAGTGGATAGTCGAGATCGAGCCCGAGCGCGTAGCTGAACCGGGACGGCAGGCCGGCGTCGGGGCCGGCAGTGCGTGCGACCAGCGCCTGCCCGTTCACGCCGGTGCGCACGGAGCCCGCCGCCTGCGCCTCGCGCACGACCGCCGCCGCCCGTTGCAGGTTGGCCTGCGCCGCGCGCAGGTCGGTATTCGCCGCCAGGGCTTCTTCGACGTAGGCGTCGAGCCGGGCGTCGTCGTAGAGGCGCCACCAGTGGGGCGGCAGCGGCTGCTGCGTCACGCCGGCATCCGCCTGCCCGAGGAAGGCGGCGTTGGCCGCCGGCCGCGCGGCCAGCGCGCCGGACGGCATGCGGTAGTCGGGACCCGCCACGCAGGCGGCCAGCAGCAAGGCGCAGAGCAGGGGAGCGAGACGCTTCACGACCTGGCTCCCTGGCCGGCGCGGGCCGGCGCGGCGCTTGCCGGTACGATTTCGACGGTGGCCGTCCTGCCCGCGATCAGGCGGATTCCAGCGGGGACGCGCTCGATGCGCACGCGCACCGGAATGCGTTGCGCGAGCCGAACCCACGAGAACGTCGGTGCGATCCGGGGCAGGAGGTTGCCGGTGTCGTCCCGCTGGTCGTCGGCGATGGCCGCCGCGATGCCCTCGACCCGGCCTTCGATGTCGGCATCGTCTCCCAGCAGGCGCACGCGCGCGCGGTCGCCGACGGCGACCCGGTGCAGCTTGGTTTCCTCGAAATAGCCCTCGACGCGCAGCGACGCCGTATCGACCAGGGCCATGGCCTGCGCGCCGGCAGCCAGGTAGTCGCCCGGGTGCATGTCGAGGTTGGTGACGATGCCCCCGACGCTGGCGCGAATCTCGGTACGCTCCAGGTCCACGCGCGCGACGTTGCGCTCCGCGCGCGCCCGCAGCAGGGCCGCTTCCAGCGTCGCGACCCTGGCGGCGCTCTGCTCGCGGGTCTCGGTGGCCACCAGCTCGCCGAGCGCGACGTCGCGGCGCGCCTCCTTGCGCGCCTGCTCCAGCTGGGCCTGGGCCTCGACGATGGCGGCGTCCGCGCGTTCGATCGTCGCCGCCAGCCGGGGGCGGTCGAGCACGAGCAAGAGCTGGCCCGGGCGGACGGTTTCGTTGTCGTGGACGAGGACCGCCGTCACCAGGCCGCCGACATCGGTCGACACGCGCACGACGTCGGCGCGGACGCGGCCGTCGCGGGTCCATGGCGATTGCTGGTGGCGCTGCCATGCCTGTGCGGCGACGAAGAGTGCGGCCGCGGTCGCGCACAGGGTCAGGGCGTAGCGGCCGAGCAGGGACAAGAGTGGCTTCATGAAAATAATCCGTTGGTTGGCAAATACTGCACGAGCAGGGCGAAGACAAGGACGAACAGGGCGACGTCGACGAGCGCCCGGCAAGCGAACAGGCGCCGCAGGCCGCAGGCCGCCAGCAGCCGCAGCGCGGCGAACGTGACGGCCATGGCGAGCATCGCCAGGACCAGCAGCCCCGGCACCAGTACGCCGCCGATGACGAGATCGACGATCATGGCGCAGGCTCCGCATGGACCGCGCCGGCGCCCAGGGCCAGCCGCAAGTCCAGCAGCAGCGCGGTCGGGACGGCCGGCGGGCGCGCCATGGCGCCGGTGGTGCGGCCGATGGCGGCGACGAGCCGGTCGATGCGCGTCACGAGGCCGGCAAGGGTGGCGGGCAGGGGTGGCTTGCGCGTGCCGAAGGCGTCGGCGAGCGCCATCAGCATGGCGCTGGCCTCCCGCGAAAACGTGTCGTGGCCGGGCCGCAGCGCGCGCCGGAGCGCGCCTGCGGCATGGCCGATGCGCAGCTGGCGCAGCATGTCGTCCAGCAGGTCGGCGCGCGGCCGTCCGGACAGGCGCAAGCGTGCGGCGAGCAGCGCGGTGCGGTCGACCATGAGGCTGGTGAAGGCCGTGTCGTCGCCGCCGCCGCCGAGGGCGCGCCGGCGGACGTCGTTCCGGCCCAGCCGCAACAGCCGGTCGATGGCCGTATCGACCGGTACGGTCTGGAACAGGGCCATGCTGGCCGCCGCGAACCCGACCGCCGCCAGCAGGGCCACGGTGCTGTTGAGCGACTGGGCGAAATCGCCGCCGTAGCTGGCGCCGAGTCCTCCCAGGATCGGCAGCGTGAGGGTGACGCCCAGCGCCATGAAGGCGGTTTGCGGACGCGCCTGCAGGGAGCCGGCGAACAGCAACACCGGCGCGAGCACCGTGACCAGCAGCGCGAAGTCGTCGACGCGCGGCAGGACGACGAAGCCATAGGCCAGGCTGACCGCCACGCCGTACAAGGAGCCCTTGAGGTACTTGAGCACGTTCGGCACGGGGGTATCGACGTTGCCGAACAGGGCGCAGCAAACGCCCACCAGGGACACCGCCGTGCCCCCGTCCGGCCATGCCGACCAGATCCAGAAGGCGCAGGCGATGCCGATGCCGGCCATGGCGCCCAGTGCGGCGCGCAGGGCCATCGGCGTGTCGCGGTGGTACACATAACCGGTGCGGGGCGCCGGCCATGCCAGGTGCAGCGGGGCGGATGACGGCGCCGGGCGTGCGATACGGCGCGCCAGCCGGTCGCAATCGTGCAGCAGGCCGACCATCTCGGCCAGGGCGTCGGCCAGGCCGGCGGCCAGCACCGGGCCGGGCGCGGGTGCCCGTGCGGCCATGGCCGCGCCGCACCGGCGGGCCCGCCCGATCAGCGCGGCGGCGCCGTCGTCCCGCGCCGGCCCATCCGTGCTGGCGTGCCAGGCGGCGACGTCCGCCAGCAAGGCCGACAACTCGCCCGGCATCTGCTGCGGGGGCGTGCCGAGCGCGTGGATGCGGTCTTCGATGCCGCCGGCGAGCGCAAGCAGGCCCGCCAGCCGGTCGTGCATGTGCTGCAGGTCGGCGCGCCGGGGCGTCGTCGCCACCGGATCGTACGGCAGGTGGGGCGCGAGACCCTGCAGGGCCAGCAGGTCGGCGGCGAGGCGCTGGCGATCCTGGCGGCTCTCCTGCGCGGGCGTGCCGCGCAGTGCGATACCCGCCAGGCGGTGCGCATCGCGCAGCGTCGCCGCCAGCTTGCCCACGAACTGGCCGGTCATGCGCCTGGGCAGGACGAAGCGGTGCACCAGCACGGCGGAGAGGATGCCGAGGGTGATTTCCTGCACGCGCCACGAGGCGATGTCGAATACCGCGCCGGGCGTGGAGACGCTGGGAAAGCCGATCAGGCTGGCCGTGTAGCCGGCGAGCACGAACGCGTAGGCGCGCGGCGTCCGGTCGAGCAGCGAACAGTACAGGCACAGGCCGATCCAGCATGCCAGCGCGAGACTGCACGCCACCGGCTCGTTCGCGAACTGCGGCACGATGGCCACGGTGGCCGCCGCGCCGCCGAGGGTCCCGGCAAGGCGGTAGACGCCGCGGCCGAGCGATGCGCCGGCCGACGTCTGCGCCACGATGTAGGCGGTCAGGACAGCCCAGTAGGGCCTGGGCAGGCCGATCCGCAACGCGATGTAGTAGGCCAGCATCGCCGCCGCGAACGTCTTTGCGGAGAACAGCAGCGCTTCGGCGTCGGCGCGCAGTTCGGGCGGCGCCCGGCGCGGCGACAGCCTGGGGAACGGCGCGCGGCGGCGCCCTGGGGTGGGCTCGGAGGAAGGTGTGGTCGTCATGCAGGCAGT
This sequence comes from Massilia sp., assembly GCA_031995805.1. Taxonomy (GTDB): domain Bacteria; phylum Pseudomonadota; class Gammaproteobacteria; order Burkholderiales; family Burkholderiaceae_D; genus Telluria. Next base: position 2,265 of record DAMAFT010000041.1, on the reverse strand, counting down.
ATCGCTCCCTTGCAAAAGTGAATCAATTCGGTATCCTGTCAAAAAATACCTGAATCCTGCCAACCGATGCCCACACGTCCTTCCGCCGTCACCTTCTTCGACCCGGACCTGACCGACCGTCCGGCCGTCGCACGCCGCATCGATTTCGCCGACCACGAAGGCGAGGTGCCGCTGCATCTGCATCGCAAGGGACAGCTGATCGTCGCCCTGCACGGCGCGGTCACCTGCACGGCGGGCGACGCGATCTGGATCGTGCCGCCGAACTGCGGCGTGTGGATTCCGGGCGGCGTGCCCCACAGCGCGCGCGCGACGGCGAATGCGCGCTTGACCTACCTGTTCGTCGAACCGGGGGCGGCGGCGCTGCCGCAGGGGTGTTGCGCGCTGTCGGTGTCGCCGCTGATCCGGGAACTGGTCGAACGGCTCGCGGGCGAAGCGCCGGACTACCCGTTCGACGGCCATGTCGCGCGCATCGCGCGCGTCCTGCTCGATGAGCTGGCGCGGATGCCGCGGGAGCGCTTCAACCTGCCGGTGTCCGCCAACGCCAGGCTGCGCACCATCGCCGATGCCCTGACGCGCGACCCCGCCGACCGCAGCACCTTGCGCGAATGGGCGGGCCGGGTGGCGCTGAGCGAGCGGTCGCTGGCGCGGCTGATGGTGCAGGAAACCGGCTTGACGTTCGGCCGCTGGCGCCAGCAGTTGCACGTCGTCGTCGCGCTGCGCGAACTGGCCAGCGGCGCTGCGGTGCAGAACGTCGCCGCCGTGCTGGGCTACGACTCCGTCAACGCCTTCATCACGATGTTCAAGAAGGAGATGGGAAGCACCCCGGCGCGCTACCTGCTCAGGAATGGCGCGGCGGGGCCGGCGCCGGACAGTCGAGGCGGGACCCGCCGGAAATCGCCGGCGACGACGCGTTCATCGTCGTGACCATGGGCGGCTGCGCTTGCGACGACCGTGCGCGCGGCCAGCCAGCCGCCATCGAATCAGCGCTGCGCCGCCGCCCGCGCCTGCGCGATCCAGCCGTCGAACAGCTGCTGGTGGAACCGGATCCAGCCCGCCGTGTGGCGCGCGATGTCGGCCTGGGTGTTCTGGCCGCTGCGCATGCGCTCGTTCTGCGCATTGATGTCGGCGATCGGCAGGCGCATCACCTGGAACAGCTTGACCGCCGCCGGGTTCTGCTCGGCCCAGGCGCGGTTCACGACGATCCGCGTCGTGTTGACGGAAAAGCCGTAGTCGCTGCCGTCGGCGAGGCGGGTATTGTCCTTGCGCGGATTCGCCGAGAACGGTACCTGCAGCCAGACGACGTCCTTGCCCGGCACCAGCACGCCGCTGACCCAGTAGGGCGTCCATGTGTAGTACAGGACCGGTTCGCCGCGCCGGTAGCGGCCGATGGTATCGGCGATCAGCGCGGTATAGCTGCCCTGCACGTGCTGGACGGTGGCGCGCAGCTTGTAGGCGTCCATGTGGTGCTCGATCATCGCTTCGCAGCCCCAGCCGGGGTTGCAGCCGGTCAGGTCGGCCTTGCCGTCGCCGTCGTGGTCGAACAGTCTGGCCAGGCGCGGGTCGCGCAGCTGGTCGATGTTCGTGATGTGGTATTTCTCGGCCGTGGCCTTGTCGATCAGGTAGCCCTGCGCGGCCGGGCCGGCATACGCGCCCGTGCGCAGCAGCTTGGCGTCGCCGCCCGCGTTGTCGTAGTAGTCCTGGTGCAAGGGGTCCCAATGCACGGCCAGGAAGGTGGCGTCGCCGTTGGCGATGGCGACGTGCGCGGTCGGGTAGTCGACTTCCTTGATCGGCTGGGTCTCGTAGCCCAGCCGTTCGAGGGCGCGGTCGACCAGCATGGTCTGGAACGTCTCTTCGCCGATCGGGCTTTGCAGCGCCTGTACCTTGATGCCCTTGCCGGGCAGGCCGGCATCCGGCGTCTGCGCCATGGCCAGGCTGCTGGTCAGGACCAGCGCGGCGAGCGCCAGGGCCGCGCCCCATTTGAACTTGCCTTGCGATTGATGCGTGGTATTGAAGTTGTCGAGTCGATGCATGAAGATCCTTTTCTTTATTGTCCGGTCAGGGGCGTGGTGCGCGTGGCCGCGCCGCGCGCCGGCTTGCTGCGCACCAGGCGCAGGATGAAGCCGGCCGGGCCCGTCTGGTACCAGTGGCGCACGCCGCGGCGCGGCTGGCCCATCGCCTGCGTCAGGCGGTCCAGCGTGATGGCGAGCAGCACGATGCCGAGGCCGCCCACGGTGGCCAGGCCCATGTCCAGGCGACCGATGCCGC
>DAMAFT010000040.1:0-13342 GCA_031995805.1 Massilia sp. | reverse complement strand
AATGCTATGCGTTTTGGCGGCGAGCGCGAGCGGATGCAGCGATTCTAGCCGAACTCCAGCGCGCCGTAACGTATAGAAATGGTAATTGCCTATCGGAAAATATTTGTGCAATACCAAAAGTTTTGACACATTTTACAACGAAACAATTGGGGAGAATCCACTCTTTTTCATCTGGGGAACGATCCTGTTGGATGACGTCCACAATGTTACAGGCTTAACATTTCGGTATGTGTGTCCCTTAACCGAGCCTCCGCCTGTCAGGCACGTAAGGTGGAGCCTTCCCATCGAAAGGAAGGCCCCATGTACGCCCAACAGCAATACCCCATCCGCTTGCGCATCAACGGACAGGACCGGGATTTCGCCGTCGAATCCTGGGTCACCCTGCTCGACCTGCTGCGCGAGCGCGCCGGCCTGACCGGCACCAAGAAAGGCTGCGACCATGGCCAGTGCGGCGCCTGCACCGTCCTGGTGGACGGCCGCCGCATCAATGCCTGCCTGACGCTGGCCGTCATGCAGGACGGCCACGAGGTCACCACGATCGAAGGCCTGGCGCAGGGCGAGGCGCTGGATCCGCTGCAGCAGGCCTTCATCGAGCACGACGCCTTCCAGTGCGGCTACTGCACGCCGGGGCAGATCTGTTCGGCCAAGGGCCTGATCGCCGAAGGCCAGGCCCGCTGCTTCGACGACGTGCGCGAACTCATGAGCGGCAACCTGTGCCGCTGCGGCGCCTATCCGCAGATCGCGCGCGCCGTCGGCGAGGTGCTGGGCATCGCGCCGGCCGCACCCGGCAAGGCGGCCGACCCGCAGGAAGGCTTCACGACCGGGGCGGTGCTGTCATGAATCCGTTCGCCTATACCCAACCGAAGGACGTCGACGGCGTGCTGGCGGCGCTGCAGGCGGGCGCGCGCCCGGTCGCCGGCGGCACCAACCTGCTCGACCTGATGAAGGAGGGCGCCATACGGCCCGCCAGCGTCGTCGACATCAATGCGATCGCCACGCAGGGCTTCGACGCCGTCGAGGAACACGAAGGCGGCCTGCGCCTGGGCGCGCTGGCGCGCAACGCCGATACCGCCTACCACCCGCTGGTGCGCGAGGGCTATCCGCTGCTCTCGTCCGCGATCCTGGCCGGCGCCTCGCCGCAACTGCGCAACATGGCGACCAACGGCGGCAACCTGCTGCAGCGCACCCGCTGCGTCTACTTCTACGACGTCGGCACGCCCTGCAACAAGCGCGAACCCGGCACCGGCTGCCCCGCCAAGGCCGGCATCAACCGCCAGCTGGCGATCCTGGGCACCAGCGAACAATGCATCGCCACGCATCCGTCCGACATGTGCGTGGCGCTGCGCGCGCTGGACGCCACGGTGCACGTGCGCAGCGCCGGCGGCGCGCGCGCGATCCCGTTCGCCGACTTCCACCGCCTGCCGGGCGACCGTCCCGACGTCGACAGCAACCTGCAGCCGGGCGAGCTGATCACCCACATCACGCTGCCGGATGCGGCGCGCTTGCGCGACCACTCGGCCTACATCAAGGTGCGCGACCGCCTGTCGTATGCGTTCGCCCTGGTCTCGGTGGCGGCGGCGCTCGAGCTCGACGGCGACACCATCCGCGACGTGCGCATCGCGCTGGGCGGCGTCGCCCACAAGCCCTGGCGCGTGGAGGAAGCCGAGCGCGCGCTGGCCGGCCAGCCGGCCAGCGAAGCGACCTTCGCCCGCGCCGCCGGGCGCATCCTGGAAGGTGCGCGCGGCTACGGCCAGAACGACTTCAAGCTGGTGCTGGCGCAGAACGCCATCGTCCAGGCATTGACCACCGCCATGCGCGGCACCGCACACGCCAAGGGAGTGCAACGATGACCGACCTGATCCCCGAACTGAAGACCCCTACCGCCCCCGCCGGCACCGGCCGCGTGCGCGCCGGCATGGCCGTCGCGCGCGTGGACGGCCGCGCCAAGGTCACCGGCAGCGCCGAGTACGCGGCCGAGATCCACGCGCCCGACCTGGCCTACGGCGTGGTCGTCAGCGGCACCGTGGCCAAGGGCCGCATCAAGCGCATCGACACCGAGGCGGCGCGCGCCGTACCCGGCGTGCTCGACGTGCTCACCCACGAGAACCGCCCGAAGATGCGCTCGAACGACCTGGCCTACAAGGACATGACGGCGCCCGGCGGCTCGCCGTTCCGCCCGCTGTTCTCCGGCGAGATCTTCTGGAGCGGCCAGCCGGTCGCGCTGGTGCTGGCCGAGACCTTCGAGGCCGCGCGCCATGCGGCCGCGCTGGTGCTGGTCACCTACGAGGTCGACGAGCACGATACCGACATGCTGGCCAGCCTCGACAGGGCCTACAAGCCGCGTCCGATGAAGGCCGGCTTCACGCCGCCCAGCTCGAAGGGCGATGCCGACGCCGAGTGGAGCGACGCCCCGGTCAAGATCGAGTCGGAGTACTACAACGCGGTCGAGCACCACAACCCGATGGAGATGTTCGCCTCGACCGTGGTGCGCGGCGCGGACGGACACCTGACGATCTACGACAAGACCCAGAGCTCGCAGAACAGCCGCTGGTACGTGTCGCACGTGTTCGGCCTCGGCAAGGACAAGGTCACGGTGCGCAACCCCTACGTGGGCGGCGCCTTCGGTTCCGGCCTGCGCCCGCAATACCAGTTGCCGCTGGCCGTGATGGGCGCGCTGCACCTCGATCGCTCGGTGCGCGTGGCGCTCACGCGCCAGCAGATGTTCAGCTTCGGCCACCGTCCCGAGACCTGGCACAAGGTCAAGCTGGCGGCCGACCGCGACGGCAAGCTGCGCGCGATCTGGCACGAGGCGCTGCAGGAAACCTCGCGCCTGGAAGACTACGTCGAGGTCGTGGTGAACTGGTCGGGCCAGCTGTACGCGTGCGAGCACATCCACCTCGGCTACAAGCTGGTGCCGCAGGACCGCGCCACGCCGATCGACATGCGCGCGCCCGGCGCCGTGCACGGCGTGCACGCGATGGAAGTGGCGATGGACGAACTGGCGTACGCACTGGAGATGGATCCGCTCGCGCTGCGCCTGAAGAACTACGCCGAGCACAACCACCTGGAAGACAAGCCCTTCTCCAGCAAGGAGCTGCGCCAGTGCTACCTGCAGGGGTCGGAGCGCTTCGGCTGGAAGGACCGTCCGCTGGCGCCGCGCTCGATGCGCGAGGGCGACGAACTGGTCGGCTGGGGCATGGCGACCGGCATCTGGGATTCGATGGTGATGGTGGCGCGCGTGTCGGCCGTGCTGCACGCGGACGGGCGCCTGGTGGTGTCGAGCGCCGCCACCGACATCGGCACCGGCACGTACACCGTGATGGCGATGATCGCGGCCGAGCAGCTCGGCCTGCCGATGGAGCAGGTAACGTTCCAGCTGGGCGACTCGACGCTGCCGCTGGCGCCGATCGAGGGCGGCTCCTCGCACGTGACCACGGTGGGTGGCGGCGTGCACGGCGCCTGCGACAAGCTCAAGGCCACGCTGCTCAAGATGGCGCAGTCGCAGGCCGCCGCCATTTTCAAGGGCAAGAAGATCAACCAGGTCGAGTTCAACGACGGCCGCCTCCACCTGCGCGGCCTGCCCGACCAGGGCATCGGCCTGACCGAACTGCTGGCGCAGGCCGGCAAGGACCGCGTCGAGGAGAAATTCCTGATGACGCCGCAGATGCTCAAGCAGCGCAAGTACGCGCGCTCGGTGCACTCGGCCGTGTTCGTCGAGGTGAAGGTGAACGAGCTGCTCGGCATGGTGCGCGTGACGCGCGTGGTCAGCGCGGTGGCGGCGGGCCGCATCATCAACGCCAGGACGGCCGCAAGCCAGGTCAGCGGCGCCGTGGTCTGGGGCATCAGCGAGGCGCTGCACGAGGAAACCTTCACCGACCACCGCCTGGGCCGCTTCATGAACCACAACTTCGCCGAGTACCACGTGGCGGCGAACGCCGACATCCACGACATCCAGGTGATCTTCGCCGACGAGGAAGACCGCATCGTCAGCAAGCAGCTGGGCGCCAAGGGCGTGGGCGAGATCGGCATCGTGGGCGTGTCGGCGGCGGTGTCCAACGCGATCTTCCATGCGACCGGCAAGCGCCTGCGCAGCACGCCGATCACGCCGGACAAGATCCTGATGGGCGACCACGAGGTGCCGGTCGGGCATTGAGCGTCCCGGCGCCATCCGGCCGTGCCGCCGCACGGCCGTTGCTCAGGCCTGCCCCAGCCACGCGCGCAGCAGCGCCATGTCCACCGGCTTGGTGAGGTGCAGGTCGAATCCGGCCGCGTGGGTGCGCTCGCGGTCGCGTTGCTGGCCCCAGCCGGTCAGCGCGACGATGCGCATGCCGGCCAGGTGCGGCGTGGCGCGGATGCGCCGCGCCACCTCGCAGCCGTCCATGTCCGGCAGTCCCAGGTCGAGCAGCACCGCCTCCGGCATGGGCGCAGCGGGCACCGCCAGCAGTGCCAGCGCGGCCGCGCCGTCGTAGGCCGCCTCGACGCGGGCGCCGTCCGCTTCCAGCAGCATGACGAGCGTGTCGGCGGCGTCGCGGTTGTCGTCCACCACCAGGATGCGCCGGCCCGCCAGCGGCGCCGGGCCGGCGGCCGCGGCCACGCCGTCGCCCGGGCCGGCTTCGGCGTCGCGCGCCAGCGGCAGGCGCACCACGAATTCGCTGCCCTGCCCCGGCCCGGCGCTGTGCGCCTCGACGCTGCCGCCGTGCAGGCGCACCAGGCTGCGCACCATGGCCAGGCCGATGCCCAGGCCGCCCTGGCCGCGCCCCGCCGCGCGGTGCGCCTGGGTGAAGATCTCGAAGATGTGCGGCAGCTGGGCGGCCGGGATGCCGATGCCGTTGTCGCGCACGGCGATCGCGGCCTGGTCGCCGTCGCGCCACGCGCACAGTTCGATGCAGCCGCCCGGATCGGTGTAGCGGGCGGCGTTGTTGAGCAGGTTCGACAGCACCTGCACCAGGCGCACGCCGTCGGCATACAGCAGCAGCGGCTGTTCCGGCAGCGCCACCTTCAGGCGGTGGCGCGCGGCCTCGATCAGCGGCCGGCTGGTCTCGAGGGCGCCGTGGACGGCTTCCGCCAGCGGCAGCGGCGCCCGTTCCAGCTCGATCTTGTCGCGCGTGATGCGCGAGATTTCCAGCAGGTCGTCGACCAGGCGCACGATCTGGCGCACCTGGCGCTCCAGCATCTCGACGATGCGGTCCGAACGACGCCGTCCGCCCGGATGGCGCAGCAGGTGCACGGCATTGCTGATCGGCGCCAGCGGGTTGCGCAGTTCGTGCGACAGCACCGCCAGGAAATCGTCCTTGCGCCGGTCGTTCTCCTGCAGCGCCTGGCCGGCCAGTACGCTCTCGGTGATGTCGAGCGCGGCGCCCACGTGGCCGCAGTACGCGCCGTCCGGCGCGAACAGCGGCTCGGCGTGGTTGTCGACCCAGCGCCACTCGCCGTCGCGGCGCAGGAGGCGCACCTGGCGCCGCCACGGCTGGTGCGCGCGCGCCGCGCGCACGTAGTCGTCGACATAGTCCTGCAGGTCGTCCGGGTGCACGACCGCGCGCCAGCCGCCGTCCTTCAGGTGCTCGGCGGCGCGCCCGGTGAAATCGACGAAGCACTGGTTGACGAACACGTTGGCACCGCGCCCGTCGTTCTGCCAGATCAGCACCGGCGCGGCATTCGCCAGCGTGCGAAAGCGCCGTTCCGAGGCGCGCAGCGCGGCCTCGACGCACTTGCGCCGCGTGATGTCCTGGAACACGCCGATGGCGCCGGCAATGGCGCCGTCCTGGCCGCGCAGGGCACGCGCGCTGGCCAGGATGTCGATCGCGCTGCCGTCCGGGCGGCCGATGCGCAGCTCGCGGTCGACCACCTGGTCGTCGCCGTCCAGCACCGCGCCCAGCGGCGCTTCCTGCGGCTCCAGCGCGTAGCCGTCCGGCGTCCAGGCGCGCCAGCCGCCGCGCAGCACCCAGTCGCGGTCCAGCGGCTCGCCGCCCCACAACTCGACGGCGCGGCCGTTGTGCAGCAGCAGCGTACCGTCGGCATCGCAGGCGACCACGCCGGCCGGCATCGCATCGACCAGGTCGCGCAGGCGCCGCTCGCTGGCGCGCAGCGCGTCCTCGGCCTGGCGCCGCTGCGCCACCTCCTGTTCCAGCGCGGTATTGTGGGCGGCCAGCGCCCGCGCGCGCTGCTCGGCTGCCTCGTCCAGTTCGCGCCGCCCCGCCGCCGATTCGTCCAGCGCCACGATGGCGTGGTAAGCGGCCGCCGCGAAATCGGCCAGGCTGGCCAGCACGCGCGCATCCTCGGCGTCGAAGCGGCGCGCCGGATCGTGGCTGATCGCCCAGACGGTGCCGACCGCGCGGCCGTCGGCGCGCCACGGCGCCAGCAGGTTCTCGATCATGGGCGGATCGTGGCGCAGCGCCGGGAAGGCGCGCGCGCCGTGGCGCAGCAGCAGCAACGTATCGCGCTCGACCACCGGGGCGCAGGGACTGTCGGCGTAGGCGATGCCGCCGTCCAGGTGCGCGGCGAAGATCCCGGCCGCGGCGCGCCAGCGGAACACCGGCGCGCCGTCCTCTCCTTCGAGCACGCTGATGCCGGCCGAGTCGGCGCCGCACAGTTCCAGCACCAGCTCGGCCAGCGCTTGCGGCACCCCGCGCGGGTCGCGCGCGAGCTGGCGCGCCAGCGCCGCCATGGCGCGGTTCTCGGCCGCGTGGTCCGGCGCGCGCGCCGGCCGCCGCGCGAGTTCGGCGGTGGCGAGCACGTCGTCGATGCTGCGCGGCGCTGCGGGCTGCTGGTCCTGGTCCATCGATGCGCTTTGAATACGGGTAGATGACAATATGCTACCGAAAAGCCAGCAACGATGGCGAACGGTTGAGTTCGGATCAGGCGAGCGCGCCTTCCAGCCCGGCGCGCAGCAGGCCCGGCGTCAGTCCCGTCCAGCGCTTGAACGAACGGCGGAAGTTGGCGGCGTCGTGGAAACCCAGGTAGCGCGCGACCGCTTCGTTGTCCAGGCGGCGCGCCTGGAACAGCCACAGGGCGACGTGGGTGCGCGCCTGGTCCAGTTCGGCCTGGAAGTGGGTATGGTGGCGCGCCAGCTGGCGCTTCAGCGTGGCCGGGCTGACCCCGAAGTCGAGCGCCGTGCGTTCGAGCGTCGGCGCCGCGCGCACGCGCTCGACCAGGTAGTCGTACAGCGCGGCCGGCAGTCCCGGCGCGCGCGCGCCGTCGGCGGCGGCGGCGTCCTGGGCCAGCGCCGCGGCCAGCGCGCTGCCGCGCGGCCAGGGGCGGTCGAGCCAGGAGGCGTCGACCAGCATGGCGTCGAGCTGGCAGTCGAAGCGCAGCATGCTGCCCAGGTGGACCTGGTGCTGCTCGACGTGGCGCGGGGCGGCGCGGTTGAAGCAGAAGCGCCACGGCAGGCGCGCGCCGGCCAGCCAGCGGCACAGGGACGCGACGGCCGTCATGTGCATCTCGACCAGGGCCGGGCGCAGGCCGGGGGCGCCCTGGCTGTCGACCCAGTACAGGATCGCCACGTCGTCCCAGGTCTCGAAGCGCGGGCGCAGCAGCGGCGTCAAGCGCGCATGCCAGCGGCACAGCGTCGCGAGCAGGGCGCGCAGCGTCGGCGCCTGCACCAGCGCATGGCTGGCGGCGCCGTCGTGGCCGGGCAGGAGCTGCTGGCCCAGCATGAAGCTGGTGTCGGGCGCGTCGAGCGCGCGCAGCGTATTCGCCAGCAGTTGCAGGTACTGGACCGGCGCGACCAGGCGGCCGGGAACCAGCTCGCCGTCCAGCGCGGTGTCGCGCAGCAGCGCGGCGTCGCGCGCGTCGCGCGCGCGGCCGTAGTCGAGCACCAGCGCCGGCTGCTGGTGCGCCGGGATCGACGGTTCGGCGGCGGCCTGCCAGGCGATCACGCCGCCGCGTCCATCCGGCTGCACAGGTCGGCCAGCAGCGCTTCCGGCGCGCCGCGCGCCGGCGCGCAGTCGTGGCGCAGGCCGAGCGGCACGCGCCGGGCGCCCGCATGATGGCGCATGCCGCCCACCATCGCGCACAGGTGGCGCGCGGCGAAGTGCGCCTCGTCCAGCCGCAGGCCGGGCATCAGCACGGCGAAGCGGTCGCCCGCATAGCGGCACAGCAGGTCGTCGTTGCGCATGTTCAGCAGCAGCATGTGGGCGACGGCCTGCAGGACATGGTCGCCCTCGGCCTGGCCGAACTCGCGGTTGATGCGGTGGAAGCCGTCGATGTCGAGCAGCACCAGCGCGCACGGCGCATCCTCGCCGTCCTTGTCGGCCCTGGCCGCCTCGCGCCGCAGCTGCTCGCGCAGGTAGCCGGCGTCGGCCAGCTGGGTCACGCGGTCGAACGGGCGGTGGCTGCGGAACAGGCGTTCGCGCTTGCGCAGGTGCTCGCTCAGGCGCTGCTGTTCCTGGCGCCAGTAGTGCATGCCCGCCGTGAGCACCAGCATCCCCAGCGGCACCAGGCCTTCCAGCGCGTTGTCCCACAGCGCCGCCTTGTCGATGCGCCAGAACTCGTCCATGCAGTCGGCCCAGGATCCCAGCATGATGCAGGCCAGGCCGCACGCCAGCAGGCGCGTGACGCGTCCTTCCGGACGGCTCGCCAGCACCAGCAGGCACCAGGTCGCAGCCAGCAGCGCGGTACCGCCCTCCTGCACGACGTCCAGCCATTGCCACTGCGCGAACGGCTTGAGGGCGCCGGCCCAGGCATACGGCAGGGTGACCAGGGCGAGCGCGCAGGCGCCCAGGAATGCGAAACGAACGATGGCTGGCATGGCGGAAAAACGGGCAGGGACGGCCGGACGGGGTCGAGGAAACGCCGACCATAGCGCGGCCATGTGACGGCAGGATGACAGGCCGGCAAGACCGTCGCGCCGCCGCCCGGGTCCGATCGGCTCGGCGCCCCGGGTCCTTGCGGCTCAGGACGGGCCGGCGCCCGGCCGGCACGGGCGCCGGCCCCGGGTCATTTCGGCTCATGCGGGCCGGGCCGGCGCCGCCCGCCGCGGCCGCAGCGCCATGCCGCCCCGGCCGCGTCACCGCTCCGTCACATTCGCCGCCGAGAATGCGCCGCATTCCAACCACCCATCGCCCACGATCCCATGCGCTCCTTTCCCCTCACGCCCCTCGCCCTCGGCGCCGCCCTGCTGGCCGCCGGCAGCGTCCACGCCGACCAGACCGTCGTCGTCACCGGCCAGCGCGCCAGCCTGGCGGCCGCCGTCGCGGCCCAGGAAAAGGCCGACAACATCGTCAGCGTCGTCAGCAGCGACGACATCGGCGGCCTGCCCGACAAGAACGCGGCCGAGGCGCTGGCGCGCCTGCCCGGCGTGGCCGTCCAGCGCGACCAGGGCGAAGGCCGCTACGTCGTGGTGCGCGGCCTCGACGCCGACTACAACAGCGTGACCATCAACGGCGCCCTGGTGCCCTCGCCCGAGGCCGGCCGCCGCGCCGTGGCGCTGGACGTGCTGCCGGCGGGCCTGATCCGCTCGCTGACCGTGACCAAGACCCTGACGCCCGACCAGGACGCCAATGCGCTGGGCGGCAGCGTCGACGTCAGGACGCTGTCGGCCTTCGACCTGCCGGGCAGCCTGCTGAGCGTCGGCGCCGGCGCCAGCCACGACCGGTTGACCGGGCAGACCAGCCCCTCCGGCAGCGTGCTGTGGGCGCAGCGCTTCATGGACGGCAAGCTGGGCGTGGCCGCCGGCCTGTCGGGCGAGAAGCGCAAGTTCGGCTCCGACAACGTCGAGACCGGCGGCGCCTGGGACGGCGAGCGCCTGTCCGGCTTCGAGCTGCGCGACTACCTGCCCGTGCGCGAACGCTACGCCGGCGCCCTCGACCTGGATTACCGTCCGGACGCGCAGTCGAGCTATGCGCTGCGCGGCTTCGTCAGCCGCTTCTCGGACGACGAGGTGCGCGACCGCCTCACCGTGTCCAACGCCAAGGCGGGCGACCTGGCCGAGGGCCAGACCGATACGGCGCGCGTCGAACGGCGCCTGCGCCAGCGCAAGTTCACGCAGGAGATCCGCTCGCTGTCGGCCGTGCTCGACAAGCGCATCGCGCCGCAATGGCAGTTGCACCTGGAAGCGGCCGCCAGCAGCGCCACCGAGGACACGCCGGAATCGATCAACGACGGGCGCTTCCGCGGCACGTCGAACTTCGCCGGCATCGGCTTTACCGATGGCGTGATGCCGCACCTGATCGCGCCGGCATCCGTGTTCGATCCGGCCAGCTATGCGCTGAACGCGATCACGCTGCAGCAGCGCTATTCGAAGGACCGCGCCAGGCAGCTGCGCGTGGACCTGGCGCGCGACGTCGAGCTGGCCGACTGGAACGGCGCCGTCAAGTTCGGCGCCAAGACCACGCGCCGCGACAAGGACAACGACACCAACCAGTGGAGCTACAACAGCGGCAAGGCTTCCAGCGGCAACTACTGGGGTCCCGGCCCCACGTCGATGACGGCCTTCACCGGCGGCCGCCAGCTCGACTATGCGCTGGGCACCATCGGCGCCGCGCTCGACCCCGCGCTGATCCGCGCCCGCGTGGCCGGCCTGGCGCGCGCCGGCGCACGACTGGCCGCCGAATCGGCGCTCGACGACTTCCGCATGAAGGAAGACGTCGGCGCCGCCTACCTGCAGGCCACGCTGGCGCGCGGCCCCTGGTGGCTGCTGGCCGGCGTGCGCGCCGAACGCTCGCGCTTCGCGGCCGACGGCTTCCAGGTCGAGGAAGACACGATCGGCACGCGCCGTGCGGGCCGCTCGTACACCGACTGGCTGCCGAGCGTGCAGGCGCGCTACGACATCGACCGGGCCACCAGCGTGCGCGCGGCCTGGACCGGCGCCGTGGTGCGCGCCAACTTCGGCCAGCTGGCGCCGGGCGTCAGCCTGGACAGCGCGACCGAGGCGACCATCGGCAACCCCGACCTGGCGCCGCTGAAGTCGCACAACCTCGACGTCGGCATCGAACGCACGCTCGGCCGCGACGGCGTAGTGTCGGCCTACCTGTTCCACAAGGACATCAGGAACTTCACGTATGCGACCAACCTGGCCGGCAGCGGCCAGTGGGCCGGCTACACCAGCGCCATCTCGTACGCCAACGGCGACGACGCCCGGGTGCGCGGCATCGAACTGGCCTGGCAACAGCCGCTGCGCATGCTGCCGGCGCCGTTCGACGGCCTGCTGGTCGGCGCCAACGGCACCTTGACCGCATCCAGCGCCGCCATCGCCAGCTTCGACGGCACCGCCCGCGCGACCCGCAGCATCCGCATGCCGGGGCAGTCCAGGCGCATGGCCAACCTGGTGCTCGGCTACGAAGGCGGCGGCGTCAGCACGCGCATCGCGCTCAACACCAAGTCGCCCTACCTGCTCGAGCTGGGCGCCGACGTGCTCGATCCGCTGCAGGACCGCATCGTCGACACCCAGACGCAGGTCGACTTCTCGCTGCAGTGGCAGGTCACGCGGCGCTGGGCGCTGTCCTTCGAGGCCGCCAACCTGAACAACGAAAAATACTATGTCTACCAGGGCGTGAAGGGCCACAACGCCCAGTACGAACGCTATGGCCGCACCTACCAGATCGGCCTGAAAGGAAACCTGTTCTGATGAAGACGACTCACCTCCTGCTGGCCGCGCTGGCCGCCTCCTCCCCATGGGTCCAGGCCGCGCCGCCTGCACCGGCCGCGCCGGCCGCACTGGCCGGCGCCAACGACGTCGCGGCGCTGCCGGGCGGGGCCTGGCTGGCGCTCGACAAGCGCGCGCTGCGCCTGCTCGACGCCGGCGGCGCCGAGCGCGCGCGCCTCGACCTGCGCGCGCGCCAGTTCGACGTGCGTCCCGGCGGCGACGCTGGTGGCGACGATGCCACGCTGGCGCTGGTCGTCGACGCCAACGCCGAGCGCGCCCTGCCCGTGCTGGCCGATGCGCGCACCGGCCAGCTGCGCGCGCTGGCGCCGCTGCCGGACACCGGCTTCGGCATCGAGGCGGCCTGCCTGTACCGCGACGCCCAGCGCCTCGACCACGCCTTCCTGGTCGGCAAGGATGGCCAGGCCCAGCAATGGCTGCTGGGCACGATGCCGGCCACCAAGCCGCGCCTGGTGCGACGACTGGCGCTGCCGCCCGGCGTCAGGCACTGCCGCGTCGACGACGCCACCGCCACCCTGTTCGTGAGCGAGGAAGGCCTGGGCCTGTGGGCCTACGAGGCCGATCCGGAAAGCGGCGGCGCGCGCCGGCCGGTGGACCTGGCCGCGCCGTTCGGCAAGCTGGCCGGCGGCGCCGGCGCGATCGCCGTGCTGCCGGGCGGCGTGGCGGCGCTGGATGCGCGCGGCGCGCTGCATGCCTGGCGCCGTGCCGGCACCGCCTGGCAGGCGCACGAGCCGCCGGCGCTGGCGGCGAAGGGCCTGGCCGCCACCCCGGCCGGCCTGCTGGCGCACGGCGCGGCCGGCTGGCGCGACGCCGGCCTGCGCTGGAAGGCCGGCGCGCCGGCTTCCACGCCGCTGCCGGTCGTGCTGCCGCGCGCCCAGACCGAACCGGTGGCGCGCGCCGGCGACGCCGCCGACGATCCCGCCATCTGGATCCACCCGCACGATGCGGACGGCGCGCGCATCCTCGGCACCAACAAGAAACAGGGCCTGCTGGTCTACGACCTGCAGGGACGCCAGGTCCAGCTGCTGGAAAGCGGACGCCTGAACAACGTCGACGTGCGCCAGGACCTGCGCTTCGGCGCCGAGCGCGTCGACCTGGCGCTGGCGACGCAGCGCGACGAGAACGCGATGGTGCTGTTCGCCATCGCCGCCGACGGCACGGTGAGCGAGGCGGCGCGCCTGCCGACCACGCTCGACGACATCTACGGCGCCTGCCTGTACCGCACGCCGGACGGCGGCCTGGACGCCTTCGTCAACGACAAGGACGGCCGCTACCAGCACTACCGCATCACCCGCGCCGGCGGCCGCTTCGGCGCGGCGCTGGTGCGCAGCTTCCGCCTGGGCAGCCAGCCCGAAGGCTGCGTGGCCGACGAGGGCAGCGGCTTGCTGTTCATGGGCGAGGAAGACCGCGGGGTGTGGGTGGCCAGCGCCGACGCCGCCCAGCCCTTCGCGCCGCGCATGGTGCTGCCGGTCGGCGCCGTGCTGCATGCCGACGTCGAGGGCATGGGCGTCTACCGCGGCAGGCACAGGAGCTGGCTGCTCGTGTCCAGCCAGGGCAACAGCAGCTACGTGGTACTGGACGCGGCCGCGCCGTTCCGCGTGCGCGGCGCCTTCCGCATCGGCATCGATGCCGCCGCGGGCATCGACGGCACCTCCGAGACGGACGGCCTGGAAGTGACGTCGGCGCGGCTGGGCGGGCCGTACGCGCACGGCATGCTGGTGGTCCAGGACGGCAACAAGCGCC
>DAMAFT010000039.1:0-13544 GCA_031995805.1 Massilia sp. | reverse complement strand
TGCCATATCCGTCCGCAGGGGTCAGGGCACGGTGTGTCTTTTGGCGCTTCGACCCCGGTTTCCCCCCGCGCGCACTGCCCCGCCACCAATCACATCTTGCGATGCTTCAACGCCGGCAAGCTCTCGCGCACCCTGGCCATGAAGTCGCCGTCGATCTCGCCGACGACCACGCCCTCGCCTTCGGGCAACACGGCCTGGACCTCGCCCCACGGGTCGACCAGCATGCTGTGGCCGAAGGTGCGGCGGCCGTTCGGATGCGTGCCGCCCTGGGCCGCCGCCAGCACGTAGCACTGGTTCTCGATCGCGCGGGCGCGCAGCAGCACTTCCCAGTGCGCGCTGCCGGTGGTGTGGGTGAAGGCGGCCGGCACCACCATCAGCGCGCAGTCGCCCATCGCGCGGAACAGTTCCGGGAAGCGCAGGTCGTAGCAGATCGACATGCCGACGCGGCCGAACGGTGCCTCGAAGCTGCCGACGGTGGCGCCCGGGACGATGGTGCGGGCCTCGTCGTAGGATTCGGTGCCCTTGTTGAAGCCGAACAGGTGGATCTTGTCGTAGCGCCCGGCCGGGCGGCCGTCGGGGCCGTGCACGAGCGTGGTGTTGAGCACCTTGCCCGCGTCGCCGGACACCAGCGGCAGCGTGCCGCCGATCAGCCAGATGCCGTGCTCGCGCGCCCGGGCCGCCAGGAAGTCCTGGATCGGGCCGGCGCCCGGCTGTTCGGCGCGCGCCACCTTGTCGGTATCGCTCATGCCCATGATGGGCCAGTATTCCGGCAGCGTCACCAGGCGCGCGCCGCGGGCAGCGGCCTCGGCGACCAGGCGGGCCGCGGTTTCCAGGTTGTCGTCCACGACCGGCGTGGACACCATCTGCACTGCTGCGACAGTCGTCTTCATTGCGTTTCCTTGTGGTTGGCGGCGGCGGGATGGCGCTGCGCGGCCGCGTTGGCCGCGGAATTGTCCAGCTTGACGATATTCGGCGATTTCCACGGCCCCGTCACCTGCATGTGATACGTCAGCGCCTTCATCACCGGCGCGCGCAGGAACAGCTGGGCCAGGAAACTGCCCAGGCCGATGACCGGATTGACCGCCAGGCCATACACCAGCGGCCCGGTGCCGAGGTTAAATTCCGGAATCACGACCACGTGCAGGTTGGTCGATTCGTTGGCGATGTCGGCCGTGCCGTCCATCAGCACCGTGGCCGCCACGCCATGCATCTTGAGGTTGTCGGTACGTACCACGCCGCGCTGGATCAGGGCGTTCGCCGTGATGCCGTCGAAGGCCAGGCCTTCCGAGAACACGTCGTGGAAATCGAGCTTGAGCATGCGCGGCAGCATCTGCAGGCTCAGCACGCCCAGCAACTTGGCCGCGCCCGGGTCCTGCTTGAGGAACTGGCCGTCCTCGACGTTCATCTGCACCTGGCCCGACAGGCTCGGGATGTCGAGCGAATACGGCAGGCCGGCCCAGGACAGGTCGCCCGACAGCTTGCCCTTACCGTGGCGCAGCGTCTCGGGGAAGCCCAGGCGGTCGAGCAGGCGGCCGGCATCGATGATGTCGAGGTTGAAGTTGAGCGCCGTATTGCTCTTGCCGTCGCGCGTCAGCCAGCGGCCGGTGGCCTTCAGCTGGCCGTCCGGGTTGCCCAGGCTCAGGCGCTCGATGCGCCATTCGCGCCCGGCCAGCGCCTGGGCATTGCTGGCGACCAGTTCCAGCCGGCCCAGCTGCTTGTCAAACAGCTCGAAGCGCTCGGCCACGATGTCCAGGCCCGGGATGCCGGCCACGCCGCCCTTGCCCGACTCGAGCAGGTCCTTGACCTCGTTGGCCGAGGATTCCGGGATGTCGAGCGAGGCCAGGCGTGCCGTCACCTTGCCCATGCCCTGGCCGTTCGGCGTGTCGTTCCAGGTGACCCAGCCGACCGCCTGGCGCGAATCGATGCTGGCCTGCCACGAACCCGGCTGGTGCGTCACGCCGACGACCACGTCGCGCAGCGCGCGCTCGCCGATCACCAGCTCGCCGGCGCGCGCCGCGATGGTGTCCGGCACCACGTACTGCGACATGCCGCCGGCCTCGGCGCCGGCCGCCGCGTTCTGCACCGCGTTCTGTACCGTATTCTGCGCCGCGGGCTCGGCCGGCCCGGCGATCTCGCCCGCCGCCGCCAGCCAGCGGTCGACGTTGAGCGCCTTCATGTTCACGTTGATCATCATGCCGCTGTCCGGCTCCGGCGCCGGGGCGTTGACGCCGATGCCGCCGCGCTTGACGATCCACGGGCCGTGCGGCTGGTGCTCGCGCTGGTAGCGCGCCGCGGCCAGGTTGCCGAGCGTGATGCGGATCTCGTCGCGTCCGACGCCGTCGCTGCCGGTGGGCTGGGCGGCCAGCGTGAAGTGCAGCGGCAACGCGTCGGCGGCCGGCTTGTCCAGCGGCGCCGGCAGTTCGATGCCCAGGCCCGCCAGGTTCGAGTCGATCGCGATCAGGGTCTGGCGGTCCTTGACGGTAACGCTGCCGCCGAAGCGCGCGCCGCCCGACAGCTTGGCGCCCAGGCGCTGCAGCGCCGGCAGCGAAGCGGTGTTGCGCATGCCTTCGGCGCTGGCGCTGCCGGCCATGCGGATCACGATGGCGCCGTCGCGCTGGGTGCCGCCCGAGAGTTGCAGCGGCCCGCCCAGGAAGCTGGCGCCGATGCCGCTCAGGTTCACGCCGTGTTCGGAGAATTCGATGCGGCCCAGCGCCGCCTGGATCGGCGGCAGTTCCGGGAACAGCGTCACGTCGTTGTTCTGCAGTTGCAGCGCGCCCTGCACCTTGGCGTCGTGCAGGCTGGCCAGCGGCAGGTGCAGCTTCAGGCCCAGCCTGGCGGCCCCGCTGCCCACGGTGTTCTCGGTGAAATGGCCGATCCATTCCAGCACCGGCGTGGCGGCCACGTAGCGCAGGAATTCCTGCAGCGGGCCGGCGGCGTTGCCGTCGATGTCGAGCATCAGCTCGTGCGCGCCGAGGTCCGGGATCACGGCGCGCACGTTGGACAGCGCCACGCCGGCCGTGCGCGCGGTATCGGCGTGGATGTCCATGCGGGCGCGGTCGAACACGATCGTGCCCATGATGTTCTCGGCCAGCGGCCACAATGGCGCCTTGCCGTCCGCGGCGAGGTGGCCGGGCGCGTATTCCAGCCTGCCGTCCTCGATGCGGCCGCTGACGCGGAACTCGCCGCGCGCGCGCTCGGCGGCAGTCGCGGCCTGGAACGGGAAATGGGCCAGGTCGCCGCGCAGGCGCACGCGCGCGTCGTGCAGGGTGCCGCCCTGCAGCGCGCCGGTCAGCCAGTCGCGCAGGTGCGCGTGGGTGGCCAGCGGCAGCCAGCGCCCGATGCTGGCGATGTCGAAGTTGTCGATGGTGGCGTTGAGGTCGGCCGTGCCGGGACCCTGGCCGGGGCCCAGCGGCAGCACGTGGCGGCCCGACAGCGAGGCTTTCAATGCCCCCTGGCTCAGGTTCATGCTGTCGACCTCGACCAGCAGGCGGTCGTCCTGCGGCCAGTTCCAGCGCGCGCGCAATGCCAGGCGGTCGAAGGCCATTTCCGGATCGGCGAACCAGGCCGGCATGTCCAGCGCGAATTTCTCGGCGTCGACGTCGACGCTGCCGCCCTCGTCGCTGGCGTCGATCCTGCCGCTCAGGTTGCGAAAGCCCGGCAGCGCGGCGCGCGCGGGAACGGCGGGACGGCCGGGGCCGGCCGCGACGGCGGCGCGCGCCGCCAGCGGGGCCAGGCCCAGGTTCTCGACCTGGCCGCGCACGCGGTAGCCGGAAATGTCCGGGAAGCGCCCGCGCCATTCGGCTTCGACGTCGACCAGGCGCCCGCGCGGCGCCAGCTCGGCCAGCCGCTGGCGCTGCGCCTGCGCCAGCGGCAGCTGCACCGCCAGCGCGCCCAGCGCGTCCAGGTCGACCTGCTCGGCGCGCACGCGGAAGCGCTCGCGCTGGCCGCGCGCGGCCGGGCGCCACGATTCCGACAGCGTGGCCGGCGGCAGCACGGTGCCGTCGCGCGTGGCCACGGAAAAATTCTCCAGCCTGACTTCGTGGCCCAGCGCGCCGAAGGTCGGCTTGCCGTCGCCTTCGCCGGGCGCGATGGTCTCGCTGGCCGACAGGCGGCCCGCCATGCGCGCCAGGGCCAAGGGTGCCGCGTCCTGCGCCAGGCGCGCCTGCACGTCGGCCAGCGCCAGGTCGGCGGTGAAGCCGGCCAGGCGCGCATGGTCGAAGTCGAGCCAGGCGCGCACCGAGCCGCGGCCCTGCTGCAGCGCGAACGGGTAGTCGAAGTAGCGGCGCCAGGCGGCCAGGTCGGTATTGCGCAGGTCGGCGTACAGCTCGCCCTTCCAGCGCCCCGCATCCGCCGGCCGCGCGAACGCGGGGTGGGTGAAGCGCGCGCGCACGTCGAGCGGCTCGCCCTGCACCCGGCCCTCGATCGCGGGCTGCGCCGCCTTGAGGGCGAAGCGGTGCGTGGTCCAGCGGTTGTCCAGCACCATCGTCACGCCGGACAGGTGCAGCACGGGCGCGCCGCGCAGCGCGTCGTCCCAGGACAGGCGGCCCTCGCGGATCACGATCTCGCGCTGGCGCAGCAGCCAGTCGGCGCCGCCGCCCTCTTCCTTCTTGTCCGGATCGATGCGCACGCCGGCCACGTACACCGCGCCATCGACGGCGCGCCGCACGTCCAGCTCGGGGCGGTTGATCTCGATGGATTCGAAGCGCGGCTCGGCCGCCGCCACCGACCACCAGGACAGCGTGGCCGACACCGAGGGCAGCGCCAGCAGCTGGCGGCCGTCGCGGTCGCGCAGGTGCACGTCGCCGAGGTAGAGGTTGGGATGCAGGCCGCGCCAGGAGGCGTAGACGCGGGCGATGGTCACCGGGTTGCCGAGCGCGCGGCTGGCGGCGCGCTCGATGTCCGGCTTGTACATGTCGATGTTGGGGAGGATCGCCCAGCGCAGCACCAGGAACAGCACGGCGAAGGCGAAGTAGAGGAGCAGGCCGGCCTTGATCGTGAAGCCGAGCACGTGGTGCGAGGCCAGGTTGGCGTAGCGGTAGCAGGCGCGCGCGCTGGCCCAGCGCTCGGCCAGGGCCGGATGCGCGTGGGCGTGCGCGCCCGCCGGCGGCGGTCCGCGCTCCTGCTCGCTCTGCTGTTCCGCCTGCGGTTCCGGGTTGTGCATCAAGGTGCTCAAAAGCTCGCCGTCGTGGGGGAAACGGCGGCCGCCGCTGCCGCCGCCAGTGTCCCCGTGTATATTCGCCGTGTATATTCGTTAATAAGAGAGCGCTTGCGACATGCGCGGCGTCCACCTTACCATCACGCTGACCCAGGGCAGCGTGGCGGGCAATTTTACCGCATAGAAAGCCTCGCGGAACGCACAAAACTCGTCTGGAGTCGCCGATGACGCACGCATCACCCGAACAAGCCCACTCTTCCCCTGCCGGTGCGCCGGCCGCCGTGTCGCGTTTTTACCAACGCTGGCTCGCCGCCGACCCGGACCGTGCCGGGCGCCTGGACGCCGTGTCCGGATTATCGCTGGCCCGGCTCGATCTTGGCGCAGCGCTGGAGGCCGAGGCGGCCAACGGCCCGCATGGCGCCGCGCTGCCCCCGGGACGCGCCATGCGCCGCCTGCGCAACCTGCTGGTGTGCGCCATCATCCGGCGCGACCTCGAGGGGCGCGCCGACCTGGACGAGGTCGTCACGGCGATGAGCCGCTTCGCCGACTTCGCCGTCCAGCGCCACCTGGCCGAGCTGATGGCCGAGATGACGGCCGCGCACGGCGTCCCCATCGGCGAGGAATCCGGCCGACCCCAGCAGATGATGGTGCTGGCGATGGGCAAGCACGGCGGCTTCGAGCTGAACGTCTCGTCCGACATCGACCTGATCTTCGTGTATCCGGAGGACGGCGAGACGCGGCCCGAGCGGCCCGGCCAGAAGGTGCTGTCGAACCACGAATTCTTCGTGCGCCTGGGCCGCAAGCTGATCGCCGCGCTGTCCGAGATCACCGAGGATGGCTTCACCTTCCGCGTCGACATGGCGCTGCGCCCGAACGGCAAGTCGGGGCCGCTGGCGGCCAGCCTGAACATGGTCGAGGACTACCTGATCGTGCAGGGCCGCGAATGGGAACGCTATGCCTGGGTCAAGGCGCGCGCCGTCACCGGCGCCGCCGAGGACATCGCCGCGCTCGACGCCATCGTGCGCCCGTTCGTGTTCCGGCGCTACCTCGACTTCGGCGTGATCGACGCGATCCGCAACATGCATGCCCAGATCCGCGCCGAGGTGAACCGCCAGGAGCGCCTGCATCCGGAGCGCAGCCACAACGTCAAGCTGGGCCGCGGCGGGATCCGCGAGATCGAGTTCCTGGCCCAGGTGTTCCAGCTGATCCGCGGCGGGCGCGACCCGGCGCTGCGCGAGCGTTCCACGCGCCTGACGCTGCGCCTGCTGGCCGAGCGCGAACTGCTCACGCCCGACGTGGTGGAGCGCCTGCTCGAGGCCTACACCTTCCTGCGCAACCTGGAACACCGGCTGCAATACCTCGAAGACGCCCAGACCCACACGCTGCCGCCGTCGGCGCAGGACCGCGCCACCATCGCGCGCATGATGGGCATGGCCGACGAGGCCGCGCTGCTGGCCGCGCTGGACGAGCGGCGCCGCTTCGTGGCCGAGCAGTTCGACGCGATGTTCGCCGACAAGGCCGGCAATGCCGAGCAGGTCGACCCGGACGTGGCCGTGGGCGACGCCGACAGCCGCGAGGAGATCGCCGCGCGCCTGGCCGCCCAGGGCTTCGACGATGCCCACGACGCCGCCGCGCGCCTGGTCGCGACCTGGCAGGCGCCGCGCCTGCAGACCCTGCCCGAGGCCAGCCGCATGCGCCTGGTGGCGCTGGTGAACGCCGCCCTGCCCCTGGTCGCCCAGGTCGTGCGCGAGGCCGGCCTCGGCAGCCATGCGGCCACGCTCGGCCGCCTGCTCGACTTCTTCGAGGCGATCGCGCGCCGCTCGGCCTACCTGTCGCTGCTGACGGAGTACCCGCACACGCTCGAGCGCGTGATCCGCATGATCAACGCCAGCGGCTGGGCCGCGACGTTCCTGACCCAGCACCCGATCCTGCTCGACGAGCTGCTCGACGACCGCGGCAACGCCGCCGACGACCTGCCGCAGCTGGCGGCGGAACTGGCGACGCGCCTGGACGCCGCCGACGGCGATACCGAGCGCCAGCTCGACATCCTGCGCGAAGCCCACCACGCGCAGATGTTCCGCCTGCTCGCGCTCGACCTGGCCGGCGAGCTGTCGGTCGAGCGCCTGGCCGACCACCTGTCCGCGCTGGCCGACCTGATCGTCGCCGAGACCGTGCAACGCGCCTGGCGCACCATCCCGAAACGCCACCGCGAGGTGCCGCGCTTCGCCGTGATCGCCTACGGCAAGCTGGGCGGCAAGGAACTGGGCTACGTGTCCGACCTCGACGTGATCTTCCTGTTCGACGACGACGACCAGGACGCGCCGGGCAACTACGCCAAGCTGGCCCAGCGCTTCATCACCTGGATGACCACCCATACCCCGGCCGGCATCCTGTTCGACATCGACACGGCGCTGCGCCCGGACGGCGCCAGCGGCATGCTGGTGTCGTCGGTGGCGGCGTTCGAGCGCTACCAGCGTTCCTCGGCCTGGATCTGGGAACACCAGGCGCTCACCCGGGCCCGCTTCGGCGCCGGCGACGCCGCCATCGGCGCGCGCTTCGAGGCGATCCGCGAGGAGGTGCTGCGCCAGGACCGCGCCGGCCGCGCCGACGAGCTGCGCGCGGAAGTGGTCAAGATGCGCGGGCGCATGCGCGACGCCCATCCGAACCGCAGCGGCCTGTTCGACCTCAAGCAGGACGAGGGCGGCATGATCGACGTCGAGTTCATCGTCCAGTACCTGGTCCTGCGCCACGCCGCCATGCATCCGCAACTGACGAAAAACGTCGGCAACATCGCCCTGCTGCGCCTGTGCGCCGGCCTCGGGCTGATCGACCCCGCCCTGGCGGAGGCGGCCGCCGACGCCTACCGCGCCATGCGGCGCCTGCAGCACCAGGTGCGCCTGCAGGGCCAGGATGCGGCGCGCGTCGATCCGGCGCTGGTCGCGGCCCATGCGCAGGCCGTGACGCGCCTGTGGCAGGCCTGTTTCGGCGCCTGAGCGCACCGTCCTTCCGCTTTCCTCTCCCGTTCCACCCCATGGACGCCTGCCCCGCGGGCGTGCGTCCGTGCACGTGCGCCGTGCATCGCGCGGCCACGACGGTGCATGCTGCAACGCGTCATGTTGTATTTCATCCACCTTTCCAAACGGCCATTTTTTTATATTGACACCAGTCAATACAGGATGATTTTATACATACATTCGTATGTACGAAACTCACGCATTCCCACGGAATAAAGCAGGCCCGTGGCATGGCGTGGCGCGCGCATGCGAGTCGTCCGGCCATCAGTAAAAGGCGCCGTGGCCACGAACCGTGGCGCCGCAGTCCAACATTTGGAGAGTTCATGCAACAACGTACGAAGATCGCAATGGCTGTCGCCATCGCCATGCAGGCGATGACCGGCTTTGCCCACGCACAGGAAGCGCTGCAGCGCGTCGAAGTGACGGGTTCCCGCATTCGCCAGGTCGACCTGGAAACGGCGCAACCGATCCAGGTGATGACCCAGGAACAGATCCAGAAGACGGGCCTGGTGACCGTCGGCTCCATCATCAACAACCTGGCCGCGGCCGGCACCCCGGCGTTCTCGAAGGGCTCGACGCTGACGTCGAACCGCGAACAGGGCGGCCAGTACATCAACATGCGCAACCTGGGCGCGAACCGCCTGCTGGTGCTGGTCAACGGCAAGCGCTGGACCCAGACCGTGGCCGGCTACACCGACATGTCGACCATCCCGGCATCGATGATCGAGCGCATCGAGGTGCTGAAGGACGGCGCGTCGTCGATCTACGGTTCCGATGCGATCGCCGGCGTGGTGAACATCATCCTCAAGAAGTCGATGGAAGGCGGCCAGGCCAGCGTCTACGTCGGCCAGAACGAGAAGGGCGACGGCAAGAACAAGGACTTCTCGCTGAGCTACGGCGCCGGCAACGACAAGGCCGACTTCATGTTCGGCCTGAGCCACACCGAGGAAGGCGTGGTCTGGGCCAAGGACCGCGAGATCACGGCCTACAGCTTCGGCCCGAACCACAAGAATTCCAACTACGGCGCCGGCCCGTGGGGCCGCATCACGCCGCTGACCGCGACGGGCGCCTCGAACACCAATGCCGCCAACGGCGGCTTCAACCAGATCATCAACCACACCGGCGGCCCGCT
This sequence comes from Massilia sp., assembly GCA_031995805.1. Classification (GTDB taxonomy): domain Bacteria; phylum Pseudomonadota; class Gammaproteobacteria; order Burkholderiales; family Burkholderiaceae_D; genus Telluria. Next base: position 4,243 of record DAMAFT010000039.1, on the reverse strand, counting down.
GGGCGACGGCGTGGGCGCGGACTCGCGCAATCCGGCCAACTACCATGCCTACACCGGCGTGGATGCCGACGTGTTCAACTCGACCTCCCAGATGATGTACACGTCGCCGACCCGGCTGACGAACCTGTTCACCAAGGGCAGTATCGCCCTGCCGTACGACATGCGCCTGACCACCACGGCCATGTACTCGGAACGCCTGTCCTCGCGCCAGGTGGCCGGCTATCCGCTGCGCAGCGACGTGCAGTCGAAGTATCCGGTCTACATCGACAAGGACAGCTACTACAACCCGTACGGCAATTCGGTGGCCGGCGCCGGCCTGGGCCGCGACCTGTACTTCTCGCGCCGCACCACCGAAGTGCCGCGCGTGACCGAGAACGAAAACCGCACGCTGCACATCGACGCCGTGCTGGAAGGCGAATTCACGGTCTGGAACAAGAGCTGGAACTGGAACGTGGGCTACAACCACAGCGCCATCAGCGGCTCGGTGCTGCAGACCGGTAACCTGAACCTGCTGAACCTGAAGAAGGCGCTCGGCCCGTCGTTCCGCAATGCCGCCGGCGTGGTGCAGTGCGGTACCGCCGCGGCGCCGATCGCGCTGGCCGAGTGCGTGCCCTGGGATATCCTGGGCGGCCCGTCGGCATCGAACGCCGCCGCGCTGAACTACGTGATGTCGACCGGCCAGGCGACCTACGGCAGCACCGTCAACAGCGCCACCGCCGACATCACCGGCGAACTGTTCAACCTGCCGGCCGGCGCGGTCGGCGTGGCCGCCGGCCTGGAAAACCGCGACGTGCGCGGCTACGACCGCCCGGGCCAGTTCGAGCAGTCGGGCTACTCCACCGACCTGGCCGGCAACCCGACCGTCGGCAAGTACTCGGTCAAGGAAGCCTACGTCGAATTCAACGTCCCCCTGCTGAAGAACGTCCCGTTCGCCGAGCACCTGGGCCTGAACGTCGCGTCGCGCTATTCCGACTACAGCAACTTCGGCAACACCACCAACAGCAAGGTCAGCGTGATGTGGAAGCCGATCCGCGACCTGCTGGCGCGCGCCACCTGGGCCGAGGGCTTCCGCGCCCCGACCGTGGGCGACACCTTCGGCGGCGGTTCGCAGTCCTACGACTCCTACCTGGACGCCTGCGACAGCCTGTACGGCGAAGCGGCCAAGAACGCGGCCGTCGCCAGCCGCTGCGCCGCGGCCGGCGTCCCGACCGGCTTCCGCCAGCGCAACCAGGCCGGCACCCCGGTCAGCGCCGGCGGCGCCCAGAGCCCGGTGCCGTTCAACACCGGCGCCGGCAACGATGCGCTGTCGCCGGAAACCGCGACCACCAAGACCGCCGGCCTGGTCTACAGCCCGTCGTTCGTCTCCGGCCTGACCGTGTCGCTGGACTACTTCGACATCCGCGTCAAGAACCGTATCACCTCCGTCTCGGCCACCTACGAGATCAACGAGTGCTACATCAACAACGTGCAGTCGTTCTGCGACAAGATCAAGCGCGACCCGACCACGGGCATGATCTCGAGCCTGTCGCGCGGCAACGCCAACCTGGGCGAACTGGGCACCAAGGGTATCGACCTGACCTTCGGCTACCGCCTGCCGCGCACCAGCTTCGGCCAGTTCAACATCCGTTCCGAATCGACCTACGTCGACTCCTACCGGATCAAGAGCACCGCGACCTCGGACTGGACCGAGTACTCGGGCGAGTACGGCTACAACCGCGTGAAGTCGAACCTGGCGCTGGACTGGAGCCTGGGCAACTGGAGCGCCACCTTCGCCTCGCGCTACTACAGCGGCACCAAGGTCCACTGCTGGAGCGCGACGAACAACCTGGAGTGCAGCAACCCGACCGGCAAGGTCAGCTGGGGCACCGGCTACACCGACCTGGGCGCGATGGTCTACAGCGACCTGTCGGTCGGCTATGCCTTCCCGTGGAAGGGCAAGCTGATCGTCGGCGCCAACAACGTGTTCGACCGCAAGCCGATCATCGTCTACGACAGCAACACGACCTACAGCGCCGGCACCTCGGCCTCGTCGTCGGTCAACCCGGAACGTCCGCTGGACCGCTTCGTGTACGTGCGCTACAACCAGGCCTTCTGATCTCCCGGAGGCGGCGCCCGCCGTCTCCCGCCATGCCCGCCCGGCGCCTGCCCGGCGGGCATTTTTCTTGGCGGCGCCGCCTTTCGGTATTTCCCGCGCGCACTACAAATTCCTCTGAAACCGCTGGTTGCCCCGAATAACGTTGCGAAAAGCTGACGTTTTGCGGCAGAAATTTGTGTTTAGAGTGCGTGTTTAGTGAGTTTCCTTATTTATAAATGCATACTCTCTCGACATCTTTTGCGCACTGTTTTTGTGCATAAAGTTTTCTTAAATAAAATTTTGTAAGAGAAAATGGCCGGAAAAGCGTACTTACCGAGACAGTTTTGTGACAAATTGTGTAATTACGCAGGACTGCAACATTTACAAGCGTGTACAAGTTGTCCGTTGACAGGCTGCCATGCCAAATGATTCCATTGCCAACTTGGAAAAACGATACGCACGTTTTTCCAGACAGTCGCATCAGCGACCGCGTCGACGGCCGTGCTTCGTAATTGCCGTACCCTAAACCCTAGGAGTTTTGTAACCATGATGGAAAAAGTCTTGTCCCGGTCGATCCGCCTGATCTGCGTCAGCGGCGTCGCCTTCGGGATGCACGCAGCCTACGCTCAAGAGGCCCAGAACACCACGTCGATGCAGCGCGTCGAAGTGACCGGCTCGCGTATCCGCCAGGTCGACCTGGAGACCGCACAACCGGTCCAGGTCATGACTCAGGAACAGATCCAGAAGACCGGCCTCGTTACCGTCGGCGACATCCTGAACAACATGACGTCGGCCGGCTCGCCGGACTTCAGCAAGGGCGGCTCGCTGGTGTCGAACCGTGAAAACGGCGGCCAGTACCCGAACCTGCGCAACCTGGGCGCGAACCGCCTGCTGACCCTGGTGGACGGCAAGCGCTGGAGCTCGAGCGTCAACGGTTACACCGACATCTCGACGATCCCGTCGTCGATGATCGAGCGCATCGAGATCCTGAAGGACGGCGCGTCGGCCATCTACGGTTCGGACGCGATCGCCGGCGTGGTCAACATCATCCTGAAGAAGTCGATGGAAGGCGGCCAGCTGAGCCTGTACACCGGCGGCAACGAAAAGAACGGCGACGGCAAGTCGAAGGACTTCTCGCTGTCCTACGGCGCCAACAACGACAACGCCTCGATCATGTTCGGCCTGTCGCACACCGAACAGGGCGCCATCATGGCCAACTCGCGCGAGGAAACGCGCTACGGCTACGGCCCGAACCACCCGACCGACGCCCTGGGCACCGGCCCGTGGGGCCGCATCCGCCAGGTCGGCCCGAGCGGCGCCGCCACCGGCTTCAACCAGTACCTGAACCACACCGGCAGCTACTTCGGTGACGGCACCGGCGCGGCCTCGAACGTGGCGGGCAACTACCACCCGTTCGACAACGCCGAAGCGGACACGTACAACTCGACCAGCCAGATGCAGGTCGCGATGCCGACCAAGCTGGACACGATCTTCACCAAGGGCGAGATCAAGCTGCCGTACGACATGACCTTCAAGACGACCGCGATGTACGCCCAGCGTACCTCGAAGTCGCAGGTCGCCGGCTATCCGCTGAACAGCCTGTCGCAGCCGAACTACCCGGTCTACATCGACAAGAACAGCTACTTCAACCCGTACGGCAACCAGGCCCTCGGCGGCACCGGCGGCCAGGACCTGTTCTTCTACCGCCGCACCATCGAAGTGCCGCGCACCACCGAGAACGAAAGCCGCACCACCCACATCGACGCGACCCTGAACGGCGAATTCGCCGTGGCCGGCCGTTCGTTCAACTGGGACGTGGGCTACAACCACAGCGCCGTCACCGGTTCCGTGCTGGGCACCGGCAACCTGAACCTGCTGAACCTGAAGAAGGCCCTGGGCCCGTCGTTCCGCAACGCTTCCGGCGTGATCCAGTGCGGTACCGCCGCCAACCCGATCGCGCTGGCCGAATGCGTACCGTTCGATGTCCTGGGCGGCCCGTCGGCCTCGAGCCAGGCTGCGCTCGACTACGTGATGTCGACCGGCCAGGCGACCTACGGCAGCACCACCAACAGCGCCACCGCCAACATCGCCGGCGAGATCTACAACCTGCCGGCAGGCGCGATCGGCGTCGCCGCCGGCCTGGAACACCGCGAAGTCAGCGGCTACGAC
>DAMAFT010000038.1:0-13546 GCA_031995805.1 Massilia sp. | reverse complement strand
CTTGCGGGAGGCTTGCCGGATCGAGGACAGGCCGAGGATCGACACCATCGCCATCAACAGCATCAGTCCGGTCACGATGCCGAAGCCCAGCGTCAGCTGGGTGCCGATCTTCAAGTTCTTCAATACGTTCATTCCTGCCTCCGGCGCTCGCGTGTAAATTTTTCGACAAATGAATGGGGGGCCGCTCCCGGGGGAGCAGGAGGGTTGTCGCAGGGATTGAGCGAGGTCGTGCCAGATCTGCCGCGCGCGTTCGTCATCGGTCGGTGACGGCAACGGCATGGCGCCCATCGGTGTCCGGGATGGTCGATGGCGCCTGGAGGTGTTGCGGAACAGGCGCCTTGTCAGTACGTATTGCAAGTGTAAGCAAGTTATTTCGTCATGGGACAACAACTACGCGAAAAAGTCGCCAGGCGTTGCATTAGAGTAACAAAATATTGGCATTCCGACATGAATCCATCGTCTTTTTCCTCTTGTTTTTCCGAAGAAAACCTTCGAAGTACTTCGCTTTTTCGGATGATCGGCCGGCCTTATACTTCCCTTATGACAACGTGGTCTTTCCAGCCACGTCCCTGACCAACCCATGACGGATCGCCATCATGAAACGCATCGTACTTTTTCTCGCTACCAATCTCGCCATCATGCTCGTCCTCGGCATTTCCGCGAGCCTGCTGGGCGTCAACAAATTCCTGACGGCCAATGGCCTGAACCTGGGCCTGCTGCTGGGCTTCGCCGCCCTGATGGGTTTCGGCGGCGCCTTCATCTCGCTGTGGATGTCCAAGCCGATCGCCAAGTGGTCGACCGGCGCGCGCGTGATCGCGCAGCCGTCCAACGCCACCGAAGCCTGGCTGGTGGATACCGTCGCCCGGCAGGCGCGCACGGCCGGCATCGCGATGCCGGAAGTCGCCATCTACCAGGGCGAGCCGAACGCCTTCGCCACCGGCGCCACGAAGAACGCTTCGCTGGTCGCGGTGTCGACCGGCCTGCTGGAATCGATGACGCACGACGAGGTCGAGGCCGTGCTGGCCCACGAGGTCGCGCACGTCGCCAACGGCGACATGGTCACGCTGACGCTGATCCAGGGCGTGGTCAACACCTTCGTGGTCTTCCTGGCACGCGTGGTCGCCTACGCCGTCGATGCCTTCCTGCGCAAGGACGAGGAACAGAGCAGCGGCCCGGGCATCGCCTACATGGTGACGTCGGTGGTGTGCGACATCCTGTTCGGCATCCTGGCGAGCATCATCGTGGCCTGGTTCTCGCGCCAGCGCGAATTCCGCGCCGACTGCGGCGCCGCCGGCATCATGGGCACCCCGCGTCCGATGATCGCGGCCCTGCGGCGCCTGGGCGGCATTGCCCAGGGCGACCTGCCGAAGAACCTGGCCGCCTCGGGCATCGCCGGCGGCGGCGTGCTGGCCCTGTTCTCCAGCCACCCGTCGACGGAAGAGCGCATCGCCGCCCTGCAGCGCGGCTGACCGTCCCGGTACCGCACGGCCGCCCCGGCCGTGCGGTACGGAAAATACCACTTTCAATACCAATCGACGTCTCTTCGATGGCCTCGCTCTGCAGTGAGGCCATACCAGTCCTCGGCAGGAAACCGGCGGAGGACAATACCACTTGAATACCTGTTGACAAGCCTACCAGGCGCTCCTATAGTGCCCTGACCTTCTCCGGCACACCATCATTCCATGATCGACTATCTCATCGGCGTAGACGGCGGCGGCACCGGCACGCGCGTCCGCATCGCGGCCAATGCGCCGCGCACGGTCCCCCTCGACGGCACCCGCCCCCATGCCGACCTGGCCCAGGGCAGCGGCGGCCCGTCCGGCCTCGGCCTGGGCATCGCGCGCGCCTGGGACGCCATCGACGGCGCCATCGACGCCGCCTTCGCGGCGGCCGGCATCGACCGCCCGGAACCGGCGCGGACCGCCATCGGCCTGGGCCTGGCCGGCGTGCACAACCGGCTGTGGGCGCAGGAATTCACGGCCGCCGATCCCGGCTACGCGGCCCTGGTGCTGGAGACCGACGCGTTCACGACCCTGATGGGCGCCCACGGCGGGCGGCCCGGCGCCATCGTCGCCGTCGGCACCGGCAGCGTCGGCGAGGCGCTGCTGGAGGACGGCGGACGGCGCGAGGTCGGCGGCTGGGGCTTCCCGGCCGGCGACGAGGCGAGCGGCGGCTGGATCGGCCTGCGCGCCGTCAACCACGTGCAGCAGGTGCTCGACGGCCGGCGCGCGGGCAGCGCCTTCGCCGACGCCGTGATGGCGGCCTGCGGCGGCCGCCGCGACGCCGTCCAGGCCTGGCTCGGCACGGCCACCCAGACCACGTACGCCAGCCTGGCCCCGCTGGTGCTGCAGCATGCCGATGAGCCGGTAGCCCGCGCCATCCTGGAAGACGCCGGCGGCGAGGCCGCCGCCATCGCGCGCGCGCTCGATCCGGACGGCGTGCTGCCGCTGGCCCTGTGCGGCGGCCTCGGGCTGGCGCTGCGTCCGTGGCTGCCGCCGGCACTGGCCGCGCGCGCCCATGCGCCGGAAGGCGATTCCGCCGCCGGCGCGCTGCGCATGATCGAACTGTACCTGGCCAACCACATCGAATGACACCCGGAGCGACATCCCCCATGCAAGGCAATATCCTGACTCCCCACGGCTGGATCCACGGCAGCCTGCGCATCGACGCGGGCGACGGCACCGTCGGCGCCATCGAAGGCACCGGCGCCGATCCGGCGGCGAACGGCGACGACTACATCCTGCCCGGCTTCATCGACCTGCACGTGCACGGCGGCGCCGGGCGCGACATGATGGAGGGCGGCGACGCGCCGCACGCGATCGCGCGCCTGCACGCCCGCCACGGCACCACCAGCCTGCTGGCCACGACGATGACGGCGCCGCTCGAGGACATCGACCGCGCCCTGTCCGCCATCGGCGCGGCGTGCAAGGCGCGCGGCCAGGGCGAGGCGCGCATCCTCGGCGTGCACCTGGAAGGCCCGTACATCAATTCCGGCAAGCTGGGCGCCCAGCCGCCGTTCGCGCGCGAAGCCAGCATGGACGAGGTGAAGCGCTTCGACGCCCAGGCGCCGATGCGCCTGATCACGGTGGCGCCGGAACTCGACGGCCACCTCGCGCTGGTGCGCCGGATGGCCGACGCCGGCATCCGCGTGCAGGTCGGCCACACCACCGGCACCTACGAGGACGGCGTGCGCGCGCTGGAGCACGGTGCGGCCGGCTTCACCCACCTGTTCAACGCCATGCCGGGCCTGCACCACCGCGACCCGGGCATGGTCGGCGCGGCGCTGGCGCATGCGCAGTACGCCGAGATCATCCCCGACCTGCTGCACGTGCACCCGGGCGCCATCAAGGTGGCGCTGCGCGCGATCCCGCACCTGTACTGCGTGACCGATTCGACGGCCGCCGCCGGCATGCCGGACGGCGAATACATGCTGGGCCGCCAGGTCGTGCACAAGTGCATGGGCGGCGTGCGCCTGGCCGACGGCACGCTGGCCGGCAGCACGCTCACCATGGACCAGGCGCTGCGCAACCTGGTGGCGATCGGCCTCGACCTGGCCGACGCCTCGCGCCGCGTCTCCACCAATGCCGCCGATTACCTGGGCGAGACCCGGCGCGGGCGCATCGCGCCCGGCTGCTTCGCCGACCTGGTCGTCCTCGACCGCAACCTGAACCTCAAAGCCGTTTACATCGAAGGAGAAGCGCGTGACCTCAATGATGCTTGAAGAAGCCGTATCCGCGGCGGACTGCGTCGCCCTGCAATTGTCGAACGACGTCGAACGCTACGCGGCACTCGGCCGGCACCTGCGGGCGACGGGCTTCGACAGCGCCGTCACGGTCGCGCGCGGCAGCTCGGACCACGCGTCGAACTACCTGGCCTACCTGATCATGGCGCGCCTGGGCCGCCTGGTGACCTCGCTGCCGATGTCGCTGGTCACGCTGTACAAGGCGCCGCTCAAGGCCGGGGGCACGCTGGCCGTCTCGATCTCGCAGTCGGGCCAGAGCCCCGACGTGGTCGAGCCGATCCGCTACTTCCGCGCCGGCGGCGCCACCACCGTCGCGCTGGTCAACGAGATCGATTCGCCGCTGGCCGAGGCCGCCGAATGGGCGCTGCCGCTGCGCGCCGGCAAGGAGCGCAGCGTGGCCGCCACCAAGAGCTTCATCGCCAGCCTGACGGCGGGCGCGCGCCTGGTCGCCGAATGGCAGCAGGACCAGCAGCTCAAGGATGCGCTGGCGGCCCTGCCCGACGCGCTGCGCCGCGCCGCCCAGGTCGACTGGTCGAAGGCCATCGAGGTGCTGGCGCCGGCGCGCAACATCATGGTGGTCGGGCGCGGCATCAGCTTCCCGATCGCGCTGGAAGCCTCGCTGAAATTCAAGGAAACCTCGGCGCTGCAGGCCGAGGCCTTTTCCGGCGCCGAGATCAAGCACGGGCCGATGGCGCTGATCGACGACGGCTACCCGCTGCTGATCTTCGCCACCCGCGGCCCGGCCCAGGAAGGCCTGGTCGCCCTGGCCGAGGAAATGCGCGGACGCGGCGCGCGCGTGCTGCTGGCCGCGCCCGAGGACGTCCCTTCGCGCGACCTCGACCTGCCGGTGGCGGCCCACCCCGACCTCGATCCGATCGTCGCGATCCAGGCCTTCTACGTGATGGCGGCGCACCTATCGACCGCGCGCGGACTCGACCCGGACAAGCCGCGCCACCTGAACAAGGTCACCAGGACCCATTGAAAGAAGCCTGTTCCAGCACATGGATTCGTAGGGCGCGCACCCTACGGAAATCGTCACAACGCACCAAGACTCCCGCACGATGAACGACTCCAGACAACTCGCCGGCCAACTGGTCATGATCCGCGTGTTCGGCACCGCGCTCGATGACGACACGGCCGGCTTCATCCGCGCCAACCGCATCCGCGGCGCCTGCCTGTTCCGCCAGAACATGCAGGACGCGGCCCAGCTGGCCGGCTTCACCGGCGCCCTGCGCGCGGCGATGGGGGAGAATGCCCTGATCGCCCTCGACCAGGAAGGCGGCGCCGTGGTGCGCTCGCTGTGGGTGCCGCCGCCGCCGTCGGCGATGGCGCTGGGCGCGGCCGGCGATCCGGCACTGGCGCGCGCGGTCGGCGCGGCGGTGGCGCGCGCGATCCGCGCCATGGGCTTCAACTGGAACTTCGCGCCGGTGCTGGACCTGAACAACAATCCGCGCAACCCCGTCATCGCCGAGCGCTCCTTCGGCGCCGAGCCGCAGGCCGCCAGCGCGCTGGCGCTGGCCTGGATGGCAGGCAGCGAGAGCGAGGGCGTGGCCTGCTGCGTCAAGCACTTCCCCGGCCACGGCGACACCCACGTCGATTCGCACCGCGACCTGCCGACCGTGGACAAGCCGCTGGCCGAGCTGGAACGCTTCGAGTTCGCGCCGTTCCGCGCCGCCGCGGGCACGGCGCCGGCCATGATGACGGCGCACATCGTCTACCCGGCGCTCGACCCGGTCAATCCGGCGACGATGTCGCGCGCCATCCTGCACGACCTGCTGCGCGCGCAATGGGGCTACGAAGGCGTGATCATCACCGACGGCATGGACATGCACGCGATCGCCCAGCGCTACGCCGCCGGCGAGGCGGCCGTCAACGCGCTGCTGGCGGGCGCCGACATGGTGATGGCGATCGGCAACCGCGCGACGCAGGAAGAGACGCTCGACGCGATCGCCGCCGCCATCGACGACGGCCGCCTGGCGCCGGCCGAAGTGCAGGCGCGCCTGCGCCGCCTGGATGCGCTGGCCGCGCGCCATCCGAGCGCCGGCAACGCCGCCGGCGCCTACGCCGACGAGGATGCCGACCGCGCCCTGATGGCGCAGGCCTGGCGCCGCGGCCTGACGGCGCGCGGCGCGCCCGCGCGGCCGGCGCCGGGCGGCAGGCTGCGCCTGGTGGCGCGCCAGGACGTGGTCAGCGACGGCGTGTCGGAAGCCGGCGTGCCGGCGGCCGCCATCGCGCGCTCGCTGGGCCGCTTGTACGACGTGGAACTGGTCACCTTCGCCGACGCCGAAAGTTTCGACTGGGCGGCGCTGCCGCAGGACGGCTGCTTCACGGTGCTGGCGTCGACGGCGCGGCGGCGCTACGGCCCGCATGCGCGCGCCACCTGGCGCCCGGACCTGCACCTGGCCTTGTGGAACCCCTACCAGGCGCTCGACATCGACGCGCCCGCCCTCATGACCTACGGTTTCGCGCCGCCGGCGCTGGACGCGGTGAACGCCTGGCTGGGCGGCGCCATCGAGGCGGACGGCCATTGCCCCGTGCCGGGGTTCTGATCCCGGCCGGACGGGCCTGCGGTAACGCATTGTAACGACGCAGCCGTGCGCGCCACGGCTCGGGCACAATGGGCGCGCCGGAAATGGCACTTTGTGGGACAATGCACGCTTTGTCCATGTTGGCAGATTCGCCACTGTCCGTCCTTCTGCGGCCGGTGCATTTTTTTGTCTCTAAGAGAGGATTATTCATGTCCCAGTTCCGTTTTGCCCGCCTTGCCCTGATGCTGGCCGCCATCGGCCTGAACGCCGCCCCGGCGTTGATGCACGGCGCCTCGGCGCAGAACAAGGATGCGGCTCCGGCCGCCGCCGCCCAGCCGCCGCAGGACAGCGTCCGTCCGGACCTGTTCAAGCTGCTCGACCCGGCCCAGATCAAGCCGCTGATGGACGCAAAGAACTACGGCGAAATCCAGAACCGCGTCACCCAGGCCGACGCCTTCCCCGACAAGACCCCGTACGAAACCTACGTGGTCAACCGCATGAAGCTGTCGCTGGCCAGCGCCACCAGCAACGAACCGATGATGACGCAGGCGCTGGAAGCGATCCTCGCCTCGGGCAAGCTGCCGGAAACCGACAAGGCCAATTTCACCCAGGCCCTGGCCACCACCTATTTCAACGCCAAGAACTATCCGAAGGCGATCGAGATGTTCAAGCAGATGCAGGCGAACGGCGACAAGTCCGATGCCGTGAACACCTCGCTGATCCGCGCCTACTACTTCAGCGGCGACTACGCCAATGCGCTGAAGCTGCAGGGCCCGGTGCTGGACGCCCAGGAACAGGCCGGCAAGACCCCGACCCAGGAAGACCTGCGCCTGTACGCCTCGTCCGCCCTCAAGGTCAAGGACGACGCCGCCTACGTGAAGGGCCTGGAAAAGCTGGCCGCCTACTACCCGACCGACGACTTCTGGACCGACCTGATCTCGCGCGGCATCATCCGCAAGGCCGGCTACAACCAGGTCAACGACACCAACGTGCTGCGCCTGCAGTTCGCCGCCGTCAAGCAGATGTCGCCGGAAGGCTACGTCGACCTGGCCGAACTGGCGCTGAAGGACGGCTTCCCCACCGAAGCCAAGAAGGTCGTCGACGCCGGCTTCGCCGCGGGCGTGCTCAACAGCGGCGCCCATCGCCAGCTGCGCGACCGCGCCACCAAGGAAGCGGCCAACGACGCCAAGAACATCGCCGCCGGCGAAGCCTCGGCCGCCAAGTCCAAGACCGGCGCCGGCCTCGTCAACCTGGGCTGGGCCTACGTCACCATGGACCAGTTCGACAAGGGCATCGGCTTCATCGAGCAGGGTATCGCCAAGGGCGGCCTGAAGGTGCCCGACGAAGCCAAGCTGCGCCTGGGCATGGCCTATGCGCGCGCCGGCAAGAAGGACCAGGCGATCCAGACCTTCGAGACCGTCAAGGCCGGCACCGGCCTGTCGGACATCGCCAAGTACTGGATCCTGCTGGAAAAGCATCCGTCCGGCGGCGCACTCGCGTCCAAGTAACCGTCCGCGGTGTTGCCATGAAAGCGGTTCAGGCTTCGCGGCCTGAACCGCTTTTTTCTTGTCAGTGTTAGGTGGCGTACCGGCTGGGTTCCCTGCCCTGCCGATAATCGGTGGGAACCCCCAACGAAAGGCCGTCCATGACCACCATCCGCAAGGGACAAGCGCCCGCGAAGCTGAACCGCGACGAATTCCGCCTGGTATTTTCCCGTAACTTCTTCGATCCCGCCTACGAGGCCGTCGGCAAGGAACTCGCCGCCGTCGAGGAAGTCGCCTGGCAGGCCTACGTGAATTCCCACAAGTCCCCGCTGACGGTCAAGGCCGGCCCCGGCTTCGCCGATCCCGGCTACGACCTGTCGGTCGAATGGAAGGAGGCGCACGACCGCCTGCTGGCCGCCGAGCAGCGCCAGAAGGATCCGGCCACGCGCAGCCGCATCCTGCTGGTCAACGGGTCCGCCCGCAACGACGGCACCTGCCCCGGCGAGATCTCGAAGACCTGGCGCCTAGTCAAGATGTGCGAGGAATTGCTCACCAGCGAAGGCATCGACGTCGACGTGCTCGACCTGTCGCGCCTGACTTCCGACTACGACCGCCACATCCACCCGTGCAAGGGCTGCGTCTCGACCGCCATGCCGCTGTGCCACTGGCCATGCAGCTGCTATCCGAACCACTCGCTGCACCAGGTCAACGACTGGATGAACGAGATCTACGAGCAATGGGTGTCGGCGCACGGCGTCATGCTGTTCACGCCGACCTACTGGTACCAGTCGCCGTCCGTGCTGAAGCTGATGATCGACCGCCTGGTATGCGCCGACGGCGGCAATCCCGACCCCAGCTCGACCCACGGCAAGGAAGCCGAAGAGGCCAAGGCGATGGAGGCGGACTGGGACTATCCGAAGCACCTGGCCGGGCGCGTGTACGGCGTGGTGGTGCACGGCGACGTCGCCGGCATCGAGTCCACGCGCCGCTCGCTGTCCGACTGGCTCGACTGGATGGGCATGATCGACGCCGGCCCGACCGCCCTGCTCGACCGCTACGTCGGCTACTACGAATCCTATGCCGACAGCCACGCGACGCTGGACCAGGACACGGCCTTCCAGGAAGAAGCGAAGAATGCGGCGCGCACGGTGGCGGCGGCGGTCCAGGCGGTACGCTCCGGCAAGCTGCTGCAGGCGGACCGCAAGCTGACCAATCCGCGGCCGAAATAGGCGTCGCACCAGCCCGCCGCGCAGGGGTCTACGTGTTTTCCGCCCTCGCGGCAGGCGGTCCTTTTTTGGTATTATCGGTGGAACATTCGACAATACCGTTTTCCGCATGACACCACTCGCGCAGTTGATGCAGCACCTGTCCGCCACCAGCAACCTGCCGCTGTACCAGCAGTTGCAGCGGGCGCTGCGCGAACTGATCGACCGCGGCGTCTACGGCCCGGCCGAAGCGCTGCCGGCCGAGCGCCAGCTGGCGACCGAGCTCGACATCTCGCGCATCACCGTGCGCAAGGCGATCGACGGCCTGGTCGAGGAAGGGTTGCTGGTGCGCCGCGCCGGCTCCGGCAACTTCATCAACACCCGCATCGAAAAGAATTTCGCCAAGCTGACCTCGTTCTCGGAAGACATGCGCTCGCGCGGCCGCACGCCGCGCAGCGTCTGGCTCAAGCGCTCGGAAGGCACCGTCACGCCGGACGAGGCGCTGCGCCTGCGCCTGTCGCCGGGCGCGGGCGTATACCGCTTCAACCGCATCCGCTACGCCGACGACATGCCGATGTGCATCGAATACGCGACGATCGCCGCCTCCGCCCTGCCGTCGCTGGAAGCGGTCGGCGTCTCGATGTACGAGGCGCTGGAAGCGGCCGGCAAGCGCCCGGTGCGCGCGCTGCAGCGCCTGTCCGCGCTGCTGCTGAACGCCGAGCAGGCGCGCCTGCTGCAGTCGAAGGAAGGCGACGCGGGCCTGTGCGTGGAACGCCTGGGTTTCCTACCGGATGGGCAGGCGGTGGAATTCTGCCGCTCCTATTTCCGTGGCGACATGTATGATTTCGTGGCCGAATTGAGCGCCGCATAAGCCAACGCACCAAGCATCACTTTTACAATGACAATGAATTACCTGACCTACGAAGCCTATCTCGACGAAGTGGCCACGCTGCTTACCGAACTCTACGACCTGGACGACGACACCGCCATCAAGCTGGTGGTCGACGCCCAGGAAGCGGAATACTTCTCGCCGCACGACGACCACGAAGACATGCGCACGCTCGAGCGCGCCAAGGAAGATGCGGCGACCCTGTTCAAGGCCAGGCAGAACCGGGTCAAGACGCAGCAGCAGCAACAGCGCAGCGCGCGCGGCAAGGGAAGGATGGGCAACAAGCCCCGGTAAGGGCAACAACCAGGCCGGCGGTCTACACCGGGGTCAGAGCCCCTGAAAACCAAAACCGGCCTCTGACCCCTAGATCGCGGTCAACCCGCCATCGATGGCCAGCTGGTGGCCCGTGACGAACGACGCCTGCTCCGAGCACAGCCACAGCGCCGCGCTGGCCACTTCGGCCGGCTCGGCGATGCGGCCCATCGGGTGCGCCGTCTTGAGTTTCTTGTCGCGGCCCGGATCGCGTTCGAGCATGCGCGCCAGCATCGGCGTCTTCACCGCGCCCGGGCACAGGCTGTTGACGCGGATGCCGGACTTGGCGTACTCGACGGCCGCGGTCTTGGTCATGCCGATCACGGCATGCTTCGAGGCCGCATAGATCGCGCGGTTCGGTGCGGCCACGAGGCCGGCCGCGTCGGCCACGTTGACGATCACGCCGCCACCTTCCTGCTTGAGCATCTGGCGCAGCTGGCTCTTCATGCACAGCCAGACGCCCTTGACGTTGACGGTCATGATGCGGTCGAACTGGTCGTCGTCGCCTTCCGCCAGCGGCTGGTGCTCCTCTTCCACGGCGGCGCCGTTGACGGCGCAGTCGATGCGGCCGTAGTGCGACACGACCTTGTCGACCAGCGCGTCGACGTCATTGGCGACCGTGACGTTCGTCTTCACGAACAGGGCCTTGCCGCCCGCCTCGACGATCAGCGCGGCGGTCATGTGGCCGCCGTCCACCGAGGTATCCGCGACGATGACACAGGCGCCGGCGCGCCCGAATGCCAGCGCCATTGCGCGGCCGATGCCGCTGGCGGCGCCGGTTACCAGCACAACCTTGCCGGCGAAGGAAATCCCGCTCGGCGGTTGCTTGGTCAAGCCCTTCATGATGCTTCCTTTATCATTACTTGTCGCAACGTTTACTTCTTTCGAGAAACACTGCTTAGAGGCAACATCATAGCGCCATGGCTGGTATTGACCAAGTCCCTCGCTTTGCAAATATCTCGAGTGTTGCAATCAGGGTGCACGTTTCGCCGCAGATGCGGCATTGGATTGCGCCTTTGACTGATCTCCCGCCATGAACACTGACATTTTTGCCGGATCGACGGCCTTGCGGAACGCCGCGTTCAGTTGCGGCAATGTCACCGCCATCAGGCGCTTCTCGAAGTCGGCCGACCATTCATAGGTGCGGCCGAGATACAGGTAGGCCGTCCAGCCGGACGCCAGCCCGCCGTCCTCGGCGCGGGTCTGCACGCGCTGCTGCATCAGGCCCGACTTGGCGCCGGCCAGCTCGGCCGCCGTGAAGCCGTCCTTGACGGCGCGCTCCAGTTCCTCGCGCACGGCCGCGTCGACCTTGGCCAGGTTCTGCGGCGCGGCGATGGCGCTGACGGCGAACATGCCAGCGCGGTCGAGGTCGCCCGCCTGCAGGTTCGAGCCGCCGCCGTAGGACAGGCCGTCCTTCTGGCGGATGCGGTCCATCAGGCGCGACTTCAGGCCGCCGCCGCCGAAGATGTAGTCGGCCAGCATCAGCGCCGGATAGTCCGGGTCGTCGACGTTGAGGTCGAGGTTGGCCTGGGCGACGAAGAAGCCGTTTTCCTTTTCCGGCGTGTTCAGCACCTGGTGCACGGGTGCGATGGCCACGTGCTTGCGCAGCACCGGCGCCACCGGCATCGGCGCCTTCCAGGCGCCGAACAGTTCCTCCACCAGCGGCGCGATCGCCTTGGCGTCGAAGTCGCCGACGATGGCCATCTCGGCCGGCGTGGTGCCGTAGAAGTCGCGGTGGAAGGCCTTGACCTGGTCGAGCGTGGCGCCCTTGACGTCGGCGATGTCCTCGTCGAGCGTGTTCTGGTGGCGCACGTCGCCCTTCGGATAGATGTTCAGGTGCTGGCCCATGGCGCGCGACACGACGCTCATCGGCTCGTTGCGGTTGGCTTCCAGGCCCACCAGCATCTGCTGGCGCAGCTGCTCGAACTCGGCGGCCGGGAAATTCGCCTCGCGCAGCACGTGGGCGACCAGCTTCAGCACTTCGGGCAGGTGTTCGCGCGTGGTCTGGAAATTGGTCAGGCTGCCGGCGAACTTCAGCTTCTCGAAGGCGTCGGCCAGCTGGGTACGGTCGTAGCGGCTGGTGCCGCGCATCAGCATGGCCGCGGTCAGGCCGGGCAGCTCGCCCTTGCCGAACAGGTTCTGCTCGTTGCCGAGGTGCTGGCGCAGGCTGACCGTGACGGTCTGGCCGCGGTTCTTCTTGGGCAGCAGCGCCAGCTTGACGCCGCCGGCCGTCGCCAGGGTCGTGCGCTTCATGATGTTGGCCTGGCTCGGGTCGAAGTCCTCGGCGCCGGCGGCCGCGGCCTGCGGCTTGAAGTCCTTCAGCACGCTCTGGACGTCCGGCGCGGGCGGGACCACGGCGCGCTGCGGGTCGTCCTCGGGGATGAAGCTGCCGGTCACGCGGTTGTCGCGGCGGAAGTAGCGGCTCGACACGGCCGCCACCTGCTCGGCCGTGACCTGGGACACGCGGTCGCGTCCGACGAAGAACAGGCGCCAGTCGCCCAGCGCGATGGTTTCCGACAGCGCCAGGCCGACCTGGGCCGGATCGGCCAGGTTGCGCTCGATCTCGTTCAGGTAGGTGCGCTTGGTGCGCTCCATCTCCTCGGGCGTGGGCGGCGCCTTTGCGAACTCCTCGACGGCCTGGGTCAGCGCGGCGCGCACGGGTTCGAGCGGCTCGCCCTTCTTGACCAGCGCGCCGAAGTACTGCAGGCCGGGCGCGTAGCCGGTCTGCGGGAAGGCGAACACCTGGCTGGCCTTGCCGCTTTCCACCAGCAGCTTGTGCAGGCGGCCGGTCGGCGTGTCGCCCAGGATGGTCGAGGCGAAGCTCAGCGCGTCGCTGTCGTCGTGCAGGCCGGACGGGATCTTGTAGCCGAGCATGACGACCTGCACGTCGCCCTGGCGCCGCACGGCGAAGCTGCGTTCGCCGTCCTGGGTCGGCTCGACGGTCCAGAATTCCGGCAGCGTGCGCTTCGGTCTGGGAATGGCGCCGAACAGGCGACTGATCGAGCGCAACGTCTGGTCGGCGTCGAACTTGCCCGCCACCAGCAGCACGGCATTGTCCGGCTGGTAATAGGTGCGATAGAAACCCTGCAGGTTCTCGATGCGGACGTTCTCGATGTCGCTCTTGTTGCCGATCGTCGAGCGGCCGTAGGCATGCCAGTCATAGGCCAGGCTCTGCATGCGCTTGAACATCACGCCGGTCGGCGAGTTCTCGCCGCTCTCGTACTCGTTGCGCACGACCGTCATCTCGGAATCGAGGTCCTTCTTGGCGATGAAGGAACGGGTCATGCGGTCCGCTTCCATCTGCAGCGCCCAGTCGAGGTTGTCCTGCGACGCCTGGAACACCTCGTAGTAATTGGTGCGGTCGAGCGAGGTGGTGCCGTTGAACT
>DAMAFT010000037.1:0-13572 GCA_031995805.1 Massilia sp. | reverse complement strand
CGGTCCGCCCGGCAATTGCCACGACATGAGACAAAATACGGCGAGCAAATGCAGCGGCAACAAGCGCGCTATCATGGCGTCCTGGTAATGGACGGCCGTTAGGAGCATTCATGGAAGACCTGCCGCTGCGCCATGCGGATTTCCGGCGCATCGACCTGAACCTGCTGGTGGCGTTCGACGCGCTGATGCAGGAACGGCACGTGGGCCGCGCCGCCGCGCGCGTCTTCATCGGCCAGCCGGCCATGAGCCATGCGCTCGGGCGCCTGCGCGAAGCCCTGGGCGACCCGCTGTTCGTCCGCGCCGGCAACCGCATGGAACCGAGCGCGCTGGCGCTGGCCCTGGCGCCGCGCGTGCGCGCCTGGCTGGAACAGGCGCACGGCTTCCTGTTCGCGCGCGACGATATCGACATCGGCCAGGTCGACATGACCGTCAAGCTGGGCCTGATCGACGGCCTCGACGCCATGCTGCTGCCGCCGCTGGTGCACACGCTGCACGCCGTGGCGCCAGGCCTGCGCGTGTGGTCGCGCCAGTTCAGCCGCAACGAGCTGCCGGGCGCCATCGATGCCGAGGAAGTCGACCTGGCGTTCTGGGTGCCCGAGCCGGGCTACCGCGACTGGCACGGCATGCAGCGCCTGATGCGCTGCGGCTTCGACGCCGTCTATTCGCGCAGCCAGATCCACCTGGACGGCCCGATGACGCTGGAGGCGGCGATGCGCTACCCGCAGGTGGGGCTGGGCTGGCGCGGCGAGGAGGATTCCGTGGTCGACCAGGTGATCGCGGCGCACGGCCTGCAGCGCAAGCTGGTGGCGCTGACCGACAGCCAGATGGCTACCGCGCGCCTGCTGGCGACGATGCCGGTGGTGTCGCTGCAGCCGCGCATCTACAGCAGCATCTATCGCGCCATGCCCGACATGGAGATCGCCCCGCTCGACGTCGACACCCTGTTCATGGACATGTGCCTGATCTGGCACCGCCGCCGCGAGCACGACCCGGTGCTCGCGTTCCTGCGCCGCTGCATCGCCGACATCGTGCAGGCCCACGTCGAGCCGCAGGGCTAGCGTCGGTGGCATACTATGGCGGCGCGCCGGCGATTCCGCAGACCGGCGCCCCGACCCTGGAATACCATGAACAAATTCGCTTCCCTCGCGCTGTCCGCGATCCTGGCCGGCACCGTGGCCGCCGCCCAGGCCGCGATCCCCGTGTACGGCTTCGTCGTCAAGAACACCTACCCGCACGACCCGCAGGCTTTCACGCAGGGCCTGTTCTTCAAGGATGGCCACCTGTTCGAGACCACCGGCCAGAAGGGCCAGTCGTCGCTGCGCCGGGTCGACCTCAAGTCGGGCAAGGTGCTGCAGAAGAAGGACCTGGCGCCGGAATACTTCGGCGAGGGCTCGACCGCCGTGGGCGACGCCATCGTCGGCCTGACCTGGCAATCGAACGTCGGCTTCGTGTACGACGCCAGGACGTTCGCGCTGAAGAGCCGCTTCAACTACAAGGGCGAAGGCTGGGGCCTGGCCAGCGACGCGCAATCCGTCTACATGAGCGACGGCACGCCGGACATCCGCGTGCTCGACCCGAAGACGCTGGAAGAACGGCGCCGCATCCGCGTGACGGCCGAGGGCAAGCCGGTGCCGCAGCTCAACGAATTGGAAGTGGTCGACGGCGAACTGTATGCCAACGTCTGGGGCACCGACGTGATCGCGCGCATCGACCCGGACAGCGGCAACGTGGTCGGCTGGATCGACCTCACCGGCCTGCTGCCGCCGGAGCGGCGCGGCACCAGCAACGTCGACGCGGTGCTGAACGGGATCGCCTGGGACGCGAAGGCCAGGCGCCTGTACGTGACCGGCAAGCTGTGGCCGAAGCTGTTCGAGATCGAGCTGGTGAAGGTGCAGCGACGCTGACGGCACGTAGGGTGGACGGCTCCGCCGTCCACGCGTCCATGCGACGTTGAAACGGCCGCGAAGGAACCGGTTGCGTTTCGAATGGCCGCGAATGACGCGCGCACGGTTCGAACGCGTGGACGGGGAACCCGTCCACCCTACCGCGCGGCCAGCTTCGCCTTCTGCGCCGGAATGAAATCCTGCAGCACCGCCTGCTTGAGCAGCGCCGGCGGCAGGATGCCCTGGGCGATCACGAAGTCGTTGAAGGCCTTCAGGTCGAAGTCCTTGCCCAGTTCCAGCTCGGCCAGCGTCTTCAGCGAACGCAGCTTCACGTAGCCGTAGTAGTAGGCGGTGGCCTGGCCCGGGCTGCGGTAGGAATAGCGGTCCACTTCCGACTGCGCGAACGGTTCCGACAGCACGACTTCCTTCATCAGGAAGGCCTTCGCCTGTTCCGGCGTCATGCGGCCCAGGTTGATCTGCGGGTCGAGCAGGGCGCGCGCCATGCGCAGCAGGCGCGCCTGCAGCGACACCAGCTGGCCCTCCGGCGGCATGTAGGGCAGGATCAGCGCTTCCGAATACAGGCCCCAGCCCTCGACGTTGGTGCTGTTGAAGGCATAGCGGGCGCGCGCCACCGACATGCCCTGCTCGACCATCGAGGCGAACTGCAGCTCGTGGCCGGGACGCGCCTCGTGCGCGGCCAGCGTCCAGGCCATCGCGGTGAAGTCGAAGTCGTCCATCCTGTCCTTCGTCTTCGCGTTCGGATTGCCCAGCGGGATCACGAATTCGCCGTATTCCCCGGTATTCCCGATCAGGCGCGGCGGGCTCATGAACGGCACCGGCGAACGCGCCGCCTCGGCCGGCGTGGCCACGCGGATGTTGGCCTCGCGCGCCGGCAGCGTGACCAGGTCGTGGGCGCGCACCATGCCCTCGATGTCCTTCAGGCGCTCGCGGTACCAGGGCAGCAGCTGCTCGGGCGGGATCGAGGTCTTCTTCAGTTCGCGCAGCACGTCGCGGTAGTCGGTCGTCAGCATCTTCTTCTGCGCGGCGATGGTGGCGGCCACCACCTGCATCTGGTCGCGCACTTCCTGGAAGTCGAAGCCGGCGCGCTCGATCATCTCCTCGGGCGCGATGTCGACGCCGACGTTGGCCAGGCGGTTCACGTAGACGGCTTCCGGCAGCCGCACTTCCTTGCGCGCGCGCGGCAGGATGCGCGCCTTGACCCAGGCGTCGTAGTCGGCCACCTGGGCCTTCAGGGCCGCGAAGTCGGCTTCCCAGCCCTGGATGCCGGCTTTCTTGAACAAATCCTCGATGCCGTCCATGTAGGTGGCGTTGTTGTCCAGGCCATCCTGGACCTCGCTCGCGTAGGGGCCGATCAGTCCCCTGGCGGCCAGGCGTTCCTCGCCGCGCGCTTTCGCCAGCACCGCGAGCGGCACGTAGCCGCTCTCCTTGCCGGCATAGCGCTTCAGGCGCACCAGGGCCAGCTTCTGGCGTTCCGGCTTGTTGCGCGGGTCGAGCAGGGCGCGCAGGCCGCCGAACATGAATTCGCCCACGTTCACGTATTCGAGCAGGTACTTGTGCTCCAGCTTCATGCTGGCGATCTTCTTTTCGCGCGAATCGATCAGGATGTCGAGGTCCTGGCGCACCTTGGCGTCCTGCTCGCCGGCGCGCTGGCGGCGCAGCTCCTGCAGGCGCTTCTCGGTGTCGGCCAGTTCGCGCTCCCACACGCGCGGCTTGAAGTCGACGATGGCCGTGTCGAAGCTCTCGTCGCCCAGCTCGGTCGATTCCTCGGGGACGTACTTGCCGGTGTCCTTCAGGACCGGCTGCGTGTAGGCGTCGCTGCGTGCGACCCAGGCCGGGGCGGTGGCGAAGGCGGCGCCGGAGGCGGTGGCGGCGAAAAGGGCGAAACCGAGCGTGCGGACCGTGCGTGACATGCGTCTCCCTGTCTGTGGAAAGCCCGATGGGGCGATACGGGGATTCTAATCGGAAACGCCGGCGTTCCGGTCCTTACACCGGCTTGGCCACCATCAGCCAGAAGATGGCGACGAAGGCGACAAAGGCGGGAATGCCCAGCGCGACCCAGGTGCGGAAGTACTGCCAGTACAGCGGCGGCAGGGCGCTGCCGTCGTCGGCCGCCCGGCGCGCCATGTCGCGCAGGCGGATCTGCAGCCACACCACCGGCAGCCAGCAGGCGCCCGCCAGCACGTACAGGCCGAGCGACCACATGATCCAGCGGCTCGTCGGCGGATAGCCGGCCAGGTGGACCATGTAGAGGCCCGTGGCCGGCTGCAGGATCGCGGTGGTGGCGGTGAACAGCCAGTCGGCGATCACGACGTACTTGCTGACGACGGCGATGGCGCGCACGTCGCGGCTGACGTTCGCGAACAGCATGTACCAGGCCGAACCCAGGCCGGTGCCGAACAGCAGCGTGGACGACAGGATGTGCAGCCATTTCACGACGAGGTAGTCCATCACTTCCTTTCTTGTTCGAGTTCGAACAGCAGCCACAGCACGGCCAGGATCGGCAGGTTCTTCAGCAGCGGCCCGTACGGGTGCAGCAGGAATTCCGGCAGCTTCCAGGCGATGAAGACCGTGTAGAAGCCCACCAGCGCCAGCTGCGCCAGCCACAGCGGGCGGCGCCGCTTCAGCACCACGATGCCGATGCCGAGCAGCAGGTCGAAGGCGGCGGCGCCGTACAGCATCACCGGCTGCAGCGCGGGCGGCACGCCGCTGCGTCCCAGCAGGTCGTAGCTGGCGCCGGCCGGATACAGGAAGGCCGAGACGACGGCGGTGAGGACCCACACCAGCACGATGCTGGTGCGCAGGACCGGCAGCAGCCAGTCGAGTTGGGCGCGCGCCCGTTCGGCATCGGGCACGAGGATGAAGGAAGCGATGGGGCGCAGGGGCCGCCCCAGCAGGCGCGCGACCGGAGCGGGATCGGCGCTGTTGCCGCGCTCGAGCATGCGCAGCGCGTCCGGGTCGAGCAGGCTGCCGGGCAGCAGGCCGCCGAGGCGCGCCAGCAGCCGGGCCGCGCCGCCCGGCACGCGCAGCACGCGCAAGCGCCCCAGGCCCAGCGCGGCGCGCAGGGCGGCGAGGTAGTCGACGAAGGGCAGGGCCTGCGGGCCGACCAGGGCCAGGCGCTGCGCCTGCGCGACGGAGGCAGTCCCGGCCTCGGCGCGCGCCAGCAGGGCGACGATGGCGTCGACCAGGTCGTCGACGTGGATCGGCTGCACCAGCTGCGGCGCGGCGCCCAGGCGCAGCGCGCAGGGCAGGGTGGCCAGCGCCTTGAAGGCGCGCGCGCTGGCGCCGCCGGGGCCGTAGACCAGCGAAGGCTGGACGATGCAGGCGCGCAGCGGCAGCGCCGCCAGGTAGTCGTCGGCCGCCTTCTTGGAGCGGTGGTAGCGGGTGTCGGCGCCGTCGTCCGCGCCCAGGGCCGAGAGCTGGACGACCAGGCGCACGGAGGGCGTGCCGGCGCAGGCGGCGAACAGCGCCTGCGGGGCGCGCACGTGCAGGTTCTCGAAGGTCTGGGCGCCGTGTTCGCGGAAGATGCCGACCGCGTTGACCACCGCGTCGACGCCGCCCAGGCGCGCCAGCCAGGCGGATTGTTCGGTATCGTGGACGAAGTCCGCAGGGATCCAGGCGGGAGCGGGACCGGAACTGGCAGCCGGCGGCGGCGTGCGGGTGGCGCAGGCGACGTCGTGGCCCCGCGCCAGCAGGGCGTGCAGCAGCCGTCGTCCGATGAAACCGTTCGCTCCCGTGAGCAGGATCCGCATGCGCCCTCCTTTCGGCATCATCTTAAACCAGGGAAGGCCATGGGGTCCGGCAGCGCCATCTGGCAAAAGGACGGGTGCGCACGGGGTGCGCACCGAACGCCTGCCCGGGCGAAGGTCAGAACGCGTACGTCGCGCGCGCGTAGATGAAGCGCCCGCTGTTGCCGAACGGCGTGTAGTTCGAGAACGGCGTGTTGCTGGTCGTGTTCAGCGCCGGCGGCAGCGTGTTCGAGTACTGGTCGAACACGTTGTCCGCGCCCACGGCCAGCGACAGCTTCGGCGTGGCGGCGAAGCGGGCTTCCAGGTCGACGATCGTCTTGGCGGCCAGCTCGTAGTCGAAGGCCGCCGTGGTGCCCGGGGCCAGCACTTCGCCGTAGCGGGTGGCGCGCGCCGTCAGGCCCCACTGGGCCAGCTTCCAGTTCATGTTCGCCGTGACCTTGTTCTTCGGCTGGCCCTTTTCCAGCGTCAGCACGTTCACGCGGTCGAACAGCACCGGCGCCGGGTTCAGCGCGGCCAGCTGGGCCGTGGTCGGGACCTTGGTCACTTCGGTCTTGTTGAAGTTGCCGGCCAGGGTGAAGTCGAAGCGGCCGGCGGCGCCCGCGTTCCACGGCAGGCTGGCGACGACGTCGACGCCTTGCGTCCTGGTGCTCACGCCGTTGATGAAGAAGCGTCCGCCGCCCACGCCGGCGAAGCCCTGCGACACGATGTAGTTGCGCACCGCCGCCGAGGTCAGGTTTTCCGACAGGACGATGCGGTCGCGCATGTTGATGCGGTAGGCGTCGATGGTCAGGCTGACCGGGGCCAGGCGCATCACGGCGCCCAGCGAGAAGTTGGTCGACTTCTCGGCCTTCAGCGGCTGCGCGCCCAGCGCCACCGCGACCGGGTCGCTCGGCTTGAACGTGGTGATCTCGTACGGGATGCCGTTGATGAAGTTGGTCGAGGTCGAGGTGAAGAACTGCTGCTGCAGCGACGGCGCGCGGAAGCCGTTCTGCACCGCGCCGCGCAGCGCGAAGTTCTTGCCGAAGTCGTAGCGGGCAGACAGCTTGCCGGCCAGGCTGCTGCCGAAGTCGGAGTAACGTTCGCCGCGCACCGCCGCCGAGGCCAGGAAGGCGTCGGTGACGTTCGCCTCGGCGTCGGCGAAGAAGCCCACCGCCGAGCGCGAGGCGCTGACGTTGTTGGCCGGGCGGAAGCCCGGGAATACCTGCGCGCCCGGCGCCGCCGGGGTGCCGTTGGCCAGCACCGCGCCGCCGTAGCGCCAGGAATCCGCTTCGCCCGCGTGCATCTCGTAGCCTTCGCGCCGGATCTCGGTGCCGAGCGCCAGGTTCAGCGGCGACGCCAGGCCCTGGACGTCGAACTTGCGCACCCCGGTGACGTTGTAGACCAGCTGGTTGTACGAGAAGCCGCCGGCGTTGAACTGGGTCTTGCTGGACGGGCCGATCGAGGTGTTCAGCGTGTGCTCGATCGAGTAGTTCATGCCGTTCTGGCCATACACCAGCGAGGCGTCCATGTCCCAGGCGCCTTCGGTCCAGCTGGCGCCGGCGGCGGCGCTGAAGTCCTCGACGGTCGGGGCGATGATCGGCAGGAAGCCGTCCGGGTAGATCGCCTGCACGTTGCGCGCATCCTGCGGCAGGCGGAAGTAGCCGGCCGATTCGGCGTCGCGCAGCTGGTAGCTGGCCCAGCCGTACACCTTGGCGCCGCCGGCCAGGTCGTTGCCGGCGTTGACGAACAGGGTCTTCTGCTGCATTTCCGGCTCGCCGTACCAGGCGTTGAAGCGGTTGATGGTCTGCTCGCGCGGATCGAAGGCGCCGTTCACCCTGGCGTACTGCTGGCGCATGTCGTAGCCGCTGCGCTCGGTATGCTCCTGGTCCTTGTATTCGGCGGCGATGGTGACGTAGCCGGTCTCGCCCCACGGCAGGCCCTTCCAGACGCTGGCCGTTTTCGTCCTGCCGTCGGTGCGCTTGCGCGAGTTCGGACCGCTCCAGGTGGCGCCGGCCGGGGCGACGTCGTTCAGCAGGCCGTATTCGGTCTTGCGTTCGCCGAAGGTCACGGTGCCTTCGCCGCCGTCGCGGTCGGTGCGCAGGCGGATGTTGACCACGCCGGAAATGGCGTCCGAGCCGTACTGGGCGGCGGCGCCGTCGCGCAGCACCTCGATGTTGCGCACGATCGCCGACGGGATCGTGTTCATGTCGACGGCGGCCGAGCCGCGGCCGATGCTGCCGTTCAGGTTGACCAGCGAGGAGGCATGGCGGCGTTTCGAGTTGACCAGCACCAGACTCTGGTCCGGGGCCATGCCGCGCAGGGTGGCGGGACGGATGGTATCGGTGCCGTCGGTCAGCGCCGGGCGCGGGAAGTTCAGCGAGGGCAGGGCGACGGCCAGGGCCTGGTTCAGTTCCGTCGAGCCGGTGTTCTTGAGGGTCTCGGCCGAGATGATGTCGACCGGCGATGCGGTGTCGAGGGCCGTGCGGTTGGCGACGCGGGTACCCGTCACGACGACGGTGGCGGCGGCGGAAGCGCCGTCTCCGGTTTGCGCATGCGCGGGGACGAGGCCGCCGAACAGGGCGGCGATCGCTACGGCGAGTACAGTTTTTTCCGGCACAAATCGTTGTTGCATCTCTTGTCCTTTTTCTGGTCGGATGCTGGCCGGTGAGGGGGCACGGCCGGCATGAATGCGATACGGCGGTATTCCTGTTCCCTGGTCGGTACTTGGCCGCGGCGCCGTCCGCCGCCGGTCGGCGCGGGGGACGCTGCGTCGGGCCCGGTTTTGGCGCGCCCGTATTGATACTGAAGGGACGATGTTGCCGTTGTCAATTCAATCAGCTTGCAAGGGATGCAAGCACACAACACCTGGGCATGCCGGCAGCATGCGGCAGATCGTGTGCGCTGCCGCATGCTGGTGCGAAAAGACGAAGGAAAAGGGCGCGGGGATGCAGTACGCACCCTGGCGGCAAGCGCGCGCACCGCCCCGGTGCGGCGCAGCAAGCGAAAAAACGTGCCTGTGGAAACTACGTATGGATCAGTGTTTCTTGCCGCGCAGGCGCTGCACCAGCGTCACCGCCAGCAGCACGACGGCGCCGATGACCACGCCGGCCACGCCATCGATGGCGGTGGGCGCGACGGCCGCCAGCAGGCCGCCGACGGCCGGCACGCCGGCCACCGCATGGGCCGCGCTTTGCGCCAGGTGGTGCAGCGGTTCGAACGCATGGCCGATGATGCCGCCGCCGACCATGAACATGGCCGCCGTGCCCACCACCGACAGCACCTTCATCAGGCGCGGCGCCGCCGCCAGCAGCAGGCGCCCGACGGCCTGGGCGACGCTGCCGGCTCGCCGGCTCAGGTACAGGCCGAGGTCGTCGATCTTGACGATGGCGGCCACCAGGCCGTAGACGCCGACCGTCATCGCGATCGCCACCGCCACCAGCGCCGCCACCTGGGCGCCGAACGTGCTGCCGCTCTCGTTGACCACGCCCAGCGCGATCACGATGATCTCGGCGGACAGGATGAAGTCGGTGCGCACCGCGCCCTTGATCTTGTCCTGCTCGACGGTGCGCATGTCGGCGCCGGACGCCAGCGCATCGGCCAGTTCCTGGTCGTGGGCGGCGTCTTCTTCCGCGCCGTGCAGGAACTTGTGGGCCAGCTTCTCGAAGCCCTCGAAGCACAGGTAGGCGCCGCCGATCATCAGCAGCGGCGTGATCGCCTGCGGCACGAAGGCCGAGATGGCCAGCGCCGCCGGCACCAGGATGGCCTTGTTGCGCAGCGAACCGACGGCCACCGCCCACACCACCGGCAGCTCGCGGTCGGCGTTCACGCCGGTCACCTGCTGGGCATTCAGCGCGAGGTCGTCGCCGAGCACGCCGGCCGTCTTCTTGGCCGCCACCTTGCTCATCAGGGCGACGTCGTCCAGGACGGTCGCGATATCGTCGATCAATGCCAGCAAGCTTCCCGCAGCCATGTGTACCCCGTTATCAATATCAAGATGACCACATCTTAACCGACACAGGGCCGCCGTTTGCATACGCTCCAGGCGTGATTTATGCGTTTCAACCCCGGAAATCTGCATCTTGTCGCTTTTCGCGGGCGCCGGCGGTGGCCGATACGTATATTTTCAGCATCGGCTGCGGTACAGCAGCCTCCCCAGACCCGAAGGAGATGCCATGAACCCGAACTTCGCCAGCTTCGCCGCACCCGACCTGCCCGCCGCACCGCGCCGCCGCGCGCGCCCGCCCAAGCGCAAGACCCGCATCACGATCTACCTCGACGACGAAGTGCTGAACGAGTTCCGTTCGCGCGCCGAACGCACCGGCACCGGCTACCAGACCCTGATCAATGCCGCGCTGCGCCTGCGCCTGGCGGGCCAGGACAGCGCGCCGGCCGCCGCCTGAATCGCAGAACGCCTGCCAGTACAGGGCCTACGGCAAGCGGCGCCCGGTATCGAGATTACATACAGCAAGTAATTATGCTAATCTTCCGGCTCTTTCAACCCGGAGGATTTATGAAAAAAGGCGAACTGATCGCTGAATTTGCGAAGCGTACCGAGATGTCGGGCGCCGCTGCCAACGACGCAGTGAACACCATCATCGACATCATCACCGAGCGCCTGAAGAAGGGCGACACGGTCGGCATCACCGGCTTCGGCACGTTCTCGGTCACCAAGCGCGCTGCCCGCAAGGGCCGCAACCCGGCCACCGGCGAAGCGATCAAGATCGCCGCGTCGAAGACCCCGCGCTTCGCTGCCGGCGCCACGCTGAAGGCTGCCGTCAATCCGAAGAAGAAGTAAGCAGTAGTTCCTGCGGCTGGCCGCGGCGGGCCGGGCTTCCCGGCCGCTGCGCGCCATGCCCGCCCTCCCTGCGCGCCGCGCCTCCCCGTTCCCGACTTCCTTCCCCATGAGCTTCGCCACCTGGATCGCCTTCGTCGTCGCCGGCACCCTGATCGCCATTTCGCCGGGCTCCGGCGCCGTGCTGTCGATGTCGCACGGCCTGGCCTACGGCTTGAAGAAAGCCAGCGCCACCGTGCTGGGACTGCAGCTCGGCCTGGTCCTGGTGCTCGCCGTCGCGGGCGCCGGTGTCGGCTCGCTGCTGATGGCGTCGGAACTGGCCTTCACCGTCGTCAAGACGGTCGGCGCGCTGTACCTGATCTGGCTGGGCATCGGCCAGTGGCGCGCCAGGGCCGAAGCGGCCGGCGTGTCGACCGCCGGCATGGCGGCGCACCCTTCGTTCGGGCGGCGCGTGATGACCGGCTTCCTCACCAATGCCACCAATCCGAAGGGCATCCTGTTCATGGTCGCGGTGCTGCCGCAGTTCATCGCGCGCGAGGCGCCGGTGCTGCCCCAGCTCGCCATCCTGGGCGCGACGATGGTCGCGATCGACTCCACCGTGATGCACGGCTACGCCTTCCTGGCCTCGTCGGCGCAGCGCTGGTTCCGCGACGTGCGCGCCGTGAAGATGCAGAACCGCTTCTTCGGCGCCGTGCTGGTGGCCATGGGCGGCCTGCTGTTCTTCGTCAAGCGCGGGCATTCGGCCTGATCCACGTATCGCCTCTGCGCGAGTTCGCAACCTTTTGTAACCTGTGTAGGCCTGTCGCGCGCTCGTGCGTTCTAATCAGGTGGACGTCGTGCGTCCATACAAAAACCATTTGCAAGCCGGAGACGGAGAGAGAACGATGCGAACCCCCATCCTGAAAGCGGTGACGCTGCTGGCGTTCACCACCCTGTCGGCGCTGGCCGCGGCCGCCGATCCGCCGGCGCGCGTCGGCCGCGTCGCGCTGGCCCAGGGCCAGGTCGACATCCGCGCGGACGACGAGACCAGCGCGGCCCAGGTCAACTGGCCGGTCACCTCGGGCAGCACGCTCAGCACGGCCGCCGGGGCGCGCACCGAAGTGCGCATCGGTTCCACCTCGATCCGCCTGGACGGCGATTCCGCCCTCGAGGTACTGCAGCTCGACGACGACACCATGCGCCTGCGCCTGCACTACGGCAGCGCCAGCATCCGCATCGTCAACCAGGACGTGCTGGCCGGCTTCGCGCTCGAGACGCCGCAGGCGCGCGTGCGCCTGCAGCAGCCGGGCCGCGTGCGCATCGACGCCGAGCGCGTGCGCGACACCAGTTCCATTACCGTGTTCGACGGCGCCGCGCTGGTCGATGCCGGCGCCGCGCAGCTGACGGTCCGCGCCGGCAAGCGCGCCGATGTCGGCGAGGACGACGTGCGCACGCTGGCCGCCAGCCGCGACGGTTTCGACGACTGGGCCGCCGCGCGCGACCGCGTGCAGGACGGCGCGACCTCCGTGCGCTACGTCGACACCGAGATGACCGGCTACGAAGAGCTCGACCGCTACGGCAGCTGGAGCACCAGCGCCGACTACGGCCCGCTGTGGTACCCGAGCGTGGCCGCCTCCTGGGTGCCCTACCGCGACGGCAGCTGGACCTGGCTGGACCCATGGGGCTGGACCTGGGTCGACAACGCGCCCTGGGGCTATGCGCCGTTCCACTACGGCCGCTGGGTCCAGGTGCGCAACCGCTGGGCCTGGGCCCCGGGTCGCCGCGCCGACCACGCCGTGTGGGCGCCGGCGCTGGTCGGCTGGGTCGGCGGCGCCGGCTGGAATGTCGCCTTCCGCGACCGGACGCGCCATCCGGGCCAGGGCTGGTATCCGCTGACGCCGCACGACCGCTTCGTGCCGACCTGGCATGCGCCGGCGAACCACCTGGCATGGTGGAACCAGCACGTGCGCCCCGATCCGCACCGCCCGCGCGACTACCGCCCGCCGGGCCTGACCGTGGTGCCGCAGGACCGCTTCACCCACGGCCAGCCGGGCCGTCCTGGCCGCGTCGACGTGCCGCGCGCGCCGCTCGCCGCCATGCCGCCGGGCGGCGTGCACAATGCGCCGGCAGGTGCGCCGCCGGCGCGGCCGGGCCGGCCGGAGCGTCCCGATCGCCCGAACCGGCCGGATGGCGCGGGGCGGCCAGAACGGCCAGAACTGGCAGGGCGGCCGGAAAGGCCGGAACGCCCCGAGCGCCCGGAACGCCCGGAACGCCCCGACGCGGCCGGCCGGCCGGACATTGCAGGCCGTCCCGATCGCGGCGACTGGAACCGTGGCCCGTGGCGCGGCAATGGTCCCGGCCGCATCGAGACGGGCCGCGACGACCGCGACGGCGTCGTGCGTCCGTCGCGCCCAGGTCAGGTCGCGCAGGCTGGCACGCCGGCGCCGGGCCTGGTGCCGCCGGCCGCGCCGGCCCAGCCGCAGCCGGTCGTGAGTCCCACGCCGCACCTGCCGCAGCAACCGCTGAGCACGGTCACCAGCCCGCCGCCGCGCCAGTCGCCGCAGCCGTTGATCACCACCTCGCCGACGCCGCAGCAGGGCGTGCCGGAACAGTTGCAGGCGCGGCCGGGCTGGCAGCGCGACAACGACCGCAATGACCGTAACGAGCGCAACGACCGGGACCAGCGCGACGAGCGCCGCGAGCGCATGGAGGAATGGCGGCGCAACCGGCCGCAGGCGCCGGCCCAGGCCGCGCAGCCGGCGCCGGTGATGTCGGCGCCGCCCGCGCCGCCGGTACCGCGTTTCGAGCGGCCGGAGCCGCGGCATGAGCCGCGTCCGGAAGCGCCGCGTCCAGAGCCGCGCCAGGAGCGCCCGCAGCGCAGCGCGCCGCCGGTGATGGCTGCCGCTCCGCCTCCTGCGGCGGCGCCGCGTCCGGCCCCGGCGCCGGCCCCGTCCGCTCCGCCGCCCCAGCGCGCGGGCGGCGAGGAACGGCGCCAGCACACGGACAATCGTGGCCGCCAGCAGCAGGAGCGTTGAAATCCCGCAAACCATGACCATATGGGGTGCGTAGGGTGGGCACCCCGTGCCCACCAAACGTTTGCATCATGCAACGTTTTGGTGGACACGGGCTGCCCACCCTGCGTTTACAATGCACTTTTTACAGGAGCGGCCAT